>NZ_JAXHDF010000009.1:0-196755 GCF_037071985.1 Pseudogracilibacillus sp. SE30717A
AAATAAAGAAAGGCAGAACAATCCGCCTTTCTCTACATTACATATATTTTTATATGACATGAAGATTATTAAAAAAGGACAGACTTATCCCGTTTACTCTGCGAACACAAAACAGAGCCTTTGAACGTATTTAATTACCGGTTCAAAGTTGGGAAACGAAGTCTTACATAATGCATTATTTTTTAATAATCCTCCTAAATGTAAAATGTACCTTTATATTATTATTTTCTTTAAAATAAGTCAATGTGAAAAATGAATTCCCCACATGATAATCCGATTTATCGAAATATGCCTGTTAATAAATAACCCTTCCTTTCAAGTTTTATTCTTTATCTGCTACACTTATAGTAGCATGTGAATGAAAGGATGGATAAAATGCGTTTGAAAGATAAAAAAGTCATCGCACTTGTTGATCATGAGTTTGAAGATTTAGAGCATTGGTATCCTGTTTATCGCTTACGTGAGGAAGGAGCACAAGTCGACTTAGTAGGTCCTGAAGCAAATACGACATACATAGGTAAATACGGGGTTCCTGCCAAAACAGACTTTGCATTTACAGAGATTAATGCGAATGAGTATGATGCCATTCTTGTACCAGGAGGCTGGGCACCTGACAGTCTTCGCCGCTATCCGGAAGTGCTGGAATTTTTAAAAGTCATGGACGAAGCGAAAAAGCCGATCGGACAAATTTGTCACGCTGGATGGGTGCTCATTTCCGCAGATATTTTACGTGGTAAAAAGGTAACGAGTACTCCTGGAATAAAAGACGATATGACAAATGCAGGAGCAACATGGGTAGATGAGGCAGTTGTTGTTGACGGCCATATCATTTCTAGCCGCCGTCCACCAGATCTTCCGCCTTACATGAAAGCTTTTGCAGATAAATTAGCAGAAAATTAATCATTAGCAATCCAAAGAAATGTCTTTAAAAAACCATCCATTATTACTTTGTGGATGGTTTTTACTGTTTCTACTCTCCTTCTCTTTCCTCTAATTGTCCTTCCGCTTCGAGAACCAACATTTGTAACGCAAAAATCAACAAGTAATTTTCATCCGTGATGTCTACTGTGTCGATGGCATTTACTGCTTTCTCTGCTCGCTTTACCTGTTGCCAATCTACAGAATCTTTTATTGTATATGCTTCTTCTTCATTTACATTCCAATTTTCAGCTGCATCTTCTTCAACAAACAGAGCATTGACCTCATCTTTTGCCGTTTTAATAATATCTTGTGACCCAATAAATAGAAATTGAATGACACATAACAAAACGAACACTAATAAAAGACCAAGACTAATCACCCTTTTCTTTAGTCTTTTCTTCTCCGCTTTAGGAGCAGACTCCATTTTTTCCGGATCGACATAAGTGGACAGCATTTCTGTTACTTTAGCTTTAGGTATAGTCGTATCTTTGGGGATGATAATGATTGGTCCTTTATTAAAATATAGGAAAAAGTTCTTTTCATCAGAAGAGACCCTTTCGATATCTGCCCACTCTAACAACATATTGCCCTTTTCTTTTTTCTCATGGATTCCATTTTCCGTTATATGCAAGATAAAGGATTCAGATTCATTTGGAAAATCTTCCATATTCAATTTACGGATAAGTACTTTCTGAATAATGGTTGACACCGACATTGCTACGAATATCGCCAAGATTACATAAATACTTAACTGTACTGGCTGGAAGCTCGGTTTCACCATAAATAAAACGATAAAAATTATAGCACCTGCTAAGATCGATAAATTCGTCAGCTGATTTTTAAATTTTCCTGTTGTTATAAAGACATTTTTCAGTAATGCCTCTATATTTTCCTTTGCTAGTACCCCTTTTATATACATCTTCTTCAATCCATCTAATTGCTTCATAGTTAATCATATCAAGAAAAAGTTGCCTTACCATCAACTAAAGGAACTATTTTCAGACACTTTATTAATCATGTTAAACAATGAAAAAGTAATGTTAATCAATCGTCGAACAAAATGACATCCGTATATTTTATGATACATTCAACAAATAAGGGTGGTGTTACTAATGTTATCGATTAAACATCTTAGAAAATCGTATGGTGCGACGAATGCTTTAAAAAATATTTCAATCGATTTTAATGAAGGAAGTTGTTTTGGTTTAATCGGTCCTAACGGTGCCGGGAAGTCTACTTTGATGAAAATTTTAGTTGGAATTATCGAACGGGATGAGGGCATAATCAAATCCAAACATACTAAAAAAGAGATTGGATATGTGCCTCAAGAATTATGTTTAGAAGAAAATGTATCTGCCCTGCAGAATTTATTGTTTTTTGGAAAGCTTTATCACTTAAAAGGTACAGCCTTAAAAAAACGTGCAGAAGAGGTTCTTGATTCTGTCGGACTTACCGAACGAAAAAAAGATAAAGTCAAAACATTTTCTGGTGGAATGAAACGCCGGTTAAACATCGGTTGTGCCCTGATGAACAATCCCCGATTAATTATTATGGATGAACCGACTGTCGGGATTGACCCGCAGTCAAGGCAATTTATATTGAAGATGGTAGAGCAAATGAAAAAAGAAAACCGAACGATTATTTATTCGACGCATTATATTGAAGAAGCTGAAAAGGTATGTGATGAGGTCGCTTTTATTGATAAAGGGGAAATTGTACAACAAGACTCAATAGAAGATCTTTTACGAAATCATGCTATCCCATCTATTTATTTTAAATTACAAGAACCTTATGAGAAACAATTAGATATCCATACATTTGGAGATGTAGAAGCATATAAAAATGGCTATATGCTCTCCACAAAAAATCCGATGCTAACTATGGAAAATATGTTACAAATCAGTAAGGAAAAAAAGGTGATTTTTGAGCATTTTGAACTTATGCAACCAAGATTAGAAGATGTTTTTTTCAAAATAACTGGCACAGAATTACGTGCTTAAAGAATGTAGGAGGTCGTCTAAAATGTCAGCAATTTTTAAAATGGAACTGATGAACAATGCACAAGATCGAGGTCTTTATTTTTGGACATTTTTACTACCAATTATATTTATGGTCTTATTTATCTCCATTTTCTCTTCTGGAACAATGGCAGACCAAAAGGATGAAGTGATCCTTTCCATCGTTCCAGGATATACAGTGATGTTTGTCTTCTTTATCATGATATCCATGTGCTTTTCATTCAATAAGGATAAAAACAATGGGATGATCGCACGCTTAGCGAGTACACCCCTCCCTTCCTCATCCTATTTAATTGGTAAATGGTTATCTTTTATGATTATTGTAATGATCCAAATTCTCGTGTTGTTCATTTTTGGTAAAGTCGTTTATAATATCCCTTTAGAACAACCTTTTTTCTTAAGTTTACTTTCTATTATATTAACGATTTCTATAACTGGAATGGGCCTTGCTTTATCATTAATAGTTCGCACGCAAAATATGGGAATAGCAATAACGCAAGTTGTTACATTTGGCGGTGCAATAATCGGTGGGTTATGGGTGCCCCTTGAGTTGATGCCAAATAATATTCAAAAAATCGGTAAACTCACTCCCCAATTTTGGGCACATGATGCCTTTATGCAATCGATGACAGGTACACTGAGTTTCACTAGCTTTCTAGCAAGCTCCCTAATCCTATTAGGATTTGGAGGGATAGGTTTTTTGATCGCATGGGTTTCATATCCAAATTTTCTTAAGCGAGCTAAAAATTAATAGATGTAAAATATTGGGGGATTTCCATGAAGATACAGGTCGATATTGATGATCAATACGAAGAAACTTCGATAACGATACAGACGAATGAATGGACTGAAGAGCTTGAGCGATTGTTAGCATTTATTAAAAGCGAAACACCTAAGCGGTTATTCGGAATTGAAGGAGAACAAACTATTTTACTTGATCCAGAGAAAATAGACTTTATTTATTCTGAAAACCGTAAAGTGTATGCTGCAATAGATAACCGTCATTTGGAAATAAGATTGAAGTTGTATGAAGTAGAAGAAATGTTGTCTCAACATCATTTTATGCGTTTTTCTAAGTCTGTAATCGGAAATATTGATCGAATAACTCGTTTTGAGCTATCTTTCAATGGGAATCTATGTGTTTATTTTCAATCAGGAAATAAAGAATATATCACTAGAAAATACGTTACAAAAGTTAAGAACAAGCTGATGACGGGAGGGAAAAGCGATGATATTTGAAGTGGTTAAAAGAATATTTACCGGCATAGCATGGGGAGGCCTCGTAACCTTTTTCTCTTTAACTGTTTTAATGATCAACGACATTAACCCTGACATTTCCACGATCTGGCTTTATATGCTAGCAAGTTTTGTCATGGGGATTTACTTTGGACTCGCGGCATTTATTTTTATCATTGATTCATGGAGTCCGTTGAAAAAAACAGTGATCCATTTCTCTCTTTCAATTACTGTTTACTTTTCAATAGCATTTCCGATCGGCTGGGTACCCCTTACACCTCTCGCTATTATTATGTCGTCAGTGAGTTTCTTATTATTCTATATCGTTTTTTGGTCTGGTTACACATTATATTATAAAAAAATTGAAGAATCCCTTAATGACTCTTTGCAAAAGAAGTAGTGCAAACGAATCTGGTTTTTAGTTCTAACGAACGTTATAAATTGCGAGCTAATTTCCGGAGGTACGCCACTATTCGATTACTATGAGTCAATTTTGCTACTAATAAAAAAGGAGCTAGCCTTTTTAACGACTAAACGTTAGAAAGCTAGCTTCTTTTGGTTTGTAAAATAAAAATAGACCGATAAAAAACCATGAAATTGAGATTAAAATTGCACCTGCAATATCGGTGACGTAATGTGCATCTAACATAATTCTGCTCAATGCAACCGCGAAGATCAGTCCGATATAAACAATATAAGAAATAAGTTTGGTTGCTGTATTTTTAACATACATAAACGTTAAATAAATCAAAAATAAAAATAATATAGTTGCTCTCATTGTGTGACCACTTGGAAAACTATATGATTGAATCTCTAAATTGATATTAAAGACTTCTATATAACTCACTTCGTCCCCAGGTCTTGCACGCTGAATGAGCATTTTTAATAACAAATTTAGAATGACTCCTCCTACCGATAAAGTGAAGAAGAAAAATAGATTTCTCCAACTTCTTTTCAGTAACAGGATAAGCCCGATAAGTACAGTAATCAGTAATACTACTTCACTCGAACCAATAAACGATGCTATATTCATAAGTTTTAATATAAATGCATTTGAATTCTGATCCGCCCAGTAAGCAACAGTTTCATCAATTAAAAATCCTTGCGTACCCGATGTCATGAAGGCCACAATCATAAATAAAAATAAAAATACAACAGAAATAATTAAAAATACTTTGTTTCTTGATCTAATTTTAAGCCACCACTCTTTCTTTAACCAAAAACTTTCTACTTTATTTTACAGGATTCGATTTAGCAATACAATCAATCTAGCAAAATGTAATCTGATTGTATTGTTAATGGTTGAAATAAAACAAAAACGCTATATAATATAAAATAGTGTTCATATTGATTCGGGGCATTAGCTCAGTTGGGAGAGTGCCTGCATGGCATGCAGGAGGTCATCGGTTCAAGCCCGATATGCTCCATTAAGAAGGCGATAGACGTTGGTATTACGGCGTTTATCGCTATTTTTATGCGGTAAGTTAACGGAATCCTAAACGGTTATATCAGCGTACAAGCAGGCGCTGTACTCGATGTCTGGCAAGCGCGTGTAAAATTTGAAAAGGAGATATTAATGTGAAAGGGAAACGTGCTAAACGAAAAAGACAAGGGGTTTCTACAAAAAGTGAACGAACATCAGTGCGACAAAGAGCATTCGATACTCGTTTAGAGGTAATTTTCAGTACTTTTATACGAGATAGAAAGGCAGAGGGAGTCGGAGATAGAGCTGTAGAGGATTACGAATACAGTTTTAAGTACTTGCTTAAATACCTCGACTTGGTTGGTGAGGAACACGATATAAGGAATGTGACAGAAGATGTAATTCGTGATTACATTGTACACATGCAGGAAGAAACAGTTAAGTTCGAGGGACATCCTTTTAAGACTGATAAAGATAAGGAAAAGGGGTTGTCCGTAAGTACGATTAACACACGCATAAAATCACTAAGAACGTTGTTTAATAGGCTTGAAACTAGCGGAGCATGGGAAGGTAACATCTTTAAGAATATTAAGAACCTTAGACAACCCGTTGAGAGAATAGAAATATTAACTCCCAAAGAAATACGAGAGTTGCTCCGTATTCCTGATCGACGCAGCTATGCCGGATTCCGAGATTATGTAATAATACACTTCCTACTCGATAGTATGATTCGTATAGGAGAAGCTGTTCAACTAATTAAATCGGATTTTGACTTTGGGGGCAGGAGCGTTACTGTACCCGCTCATGTGGCTAAGAATAAAAACTTTCGCATAGTCCCTCTATCAGACAAGACGCTGCGACTTATTAAGGAATTAATAGAGGAGAACGAAACAGACTTCGATAGCGAATATATATTCTTGACTAATTATGGTGAGCCGATTGATTCCGAAAGATTCCGGACAAGGTTGAAAGAGTTTGTTAAGCAGACAAGCATTAAAAAGAACGTATATCCACATTTATTAAGGCATACTGCTGCAACAAGTTTTTTACAGAATGGAGGGGATATTCGTCATTTACAAATGATTTTAGGACATGCTGACTTGCGCATGGTGCAACGTTATACCCATCTCTCGAATCCATCTCTAGCTCGCCAGCATGGGAGATATACGATTATGAACGACTTGGAGGGGAAATTAGAGAAACCACGCAAGATAAAAAGATAAAAAAAGCGAGGAGGCTTCGGCTTCCTCGCTTATACTATTAATCTACCGACATCGCAACTCGGACTTACAAAACTATCCTTCTCTGCTACTTGTTTATTGACCGTTCTTGCAAGCTCCGCGCAAGCCTGCGGATTTAGTTCTTCTATCTTCGCGAGTTCTTCTTCGATAAACGGCTCGGGATTTTCATTTGCGTATATAAGACGCCAGTTAATATGTCCCGGCTCTACCGTAATATAAGTCGGCTCATAATCGTTATCATGTGTTATTTCGATAATAACGGGCTTTCTTTTATCGTCTAATCCTCCGATTAATATCCGTTGCTGCGTATCGACTTTTGCTCTACGTTCTAGCCATCGCCTGCAAATTCGCGCTACTTCGTTAGGACTTACCGTCTTTAAATCTCGTTTAGTAAGGTAGGCGTGTAATTTTAACCGGATGTCATAATCTCCCGTATAGCCGATTAAAACGCGATCGTTAATTTGGAATAGTTTCGGAGCGTCGTCAAAATATACGTCGTTATCTTCTATATAAACTCTCCTGTGATCACCCGACATAACAATGAAATTCTCTGTAATAAAAGCGTTAACCATTGACATTATGCGTCCACTCCCCCTCTAGATTGCATAAAGAATTGAGTCATTAGTTGGGCGTTTATTCTCCCTAAATCATTAGGCGTTATCTCTACGGTATGCCAACCGCGTTGAACTCTTTCCTCACTGTCGCGGCTTAAATAAGGTATTAAATCGATACTATCGCCCGATAAATCTGTATGAGGAATAGGCTTTCCATCGACTTTTATCGTTACTTTAGTCGGCATACGATCCAATTTAAAAATACCGTGTTCAATTTCGTGTGCGTGATCCGGTATATTTATTTCGTGTGAGTGATTTGGAATATCCATCGAATGCGAGTGATTCGGAATATTTACCGTATGTGTGTGGTTAGGTGTTGAAAAATTATGATTATGAGACGGTATATTTACGGTATGTGAATGACTCATGTTATCCGCATTAAATAAAGTCGTATGAGTATGATTGTCATATCCCCCTGCAGAAGGAGCGCTCGATATAAAAATTGAATCAGGAAATGATTTCACACTACTTGACTGCGTGCTTCCTCCACCGCTCTGCGTAGATGTACTCGTACCCCCTCCGCTCGAACTTGTTGCCGTAGTCCCTCCGCCCGAACTCGTAGATTTAACGACTCCACCGCCTGCAAACGTAGATTTGACGACCGCGCCTCCGCCTTTTGTTGCTCTCGAATATAATATATAAGTCATATGATCTCCTTTCTTTTACCTAATCTCACGCTAAACTTGCTATCAATTAAGGACAATATGCAAATGCCATTTAATTGTTACCTGCCTCTGTTAACTCCCTCCCATTTGAATTGCTGCTATTTCATTTGGCAATGTCAATCCTCCTTATATTTCAAAAAATTCCATTTTATGATACAATGCCCTGTTAAAGGGGGTGCTTGTAAGTGAAATTTAAAGGCGAATTAAACGGGTTAGATAATGTAATGAAGAAATTTGAAAATCTTGGAAATGCGAAATGCCCTGATTGTTCTTCCGACCTTTATTTAAGAGATAACAAAATGTTTTGTAAAAAGTGCGATGAGTTTATGTTAAGGACGTGATTCTTGTCTTATGTTTCGGAAGTGACATTTACTTCTATGTCTCCCATTGAGTCCAACTCTTTCCGAAGTGTTTGGACTTTTTTATATGTTTCCTCTAACTTCTGCAATAATTTGATTGCTTTCTTAATCTCTGTATTATCGACTTTTGCCTTTACATTTACTACTTTTTCGTTGTTATCTTCCATTTTAAATTTCCTCCTTTAAAGTTTGACTTTCACTGTATTCAATTTTTTGTATAAAATAAAAAGACGAGCTGTTAGGCCCGTCCTTTGTAATTCATCCAGTATTTATAATCGTTATCTAAATTTATTTACCTCCCGACCGGTAAACTATAACGGACTAGCGTCCCCTTACCGTCTTTAGCTTGTCCTACACCGATGATTCTTCCTCCTTTTGTAGCGAGGAAATGCTCTAGCTCTTTCAACTCATCTGTTGTAACTTCTTGCGATTTTCTATAAAAATGTTTATCAATCATATTTATTAATCCCCCCTTGATTCAGTGTTAATTTAATTATCAAAGCGTTAAATAGCTTCCGGATTATTTAGAATTCGTTAATTGATTACGCCTTTAACTATTTCACGTATACGGAAGCTAGTATCTAATATGTTACTACTATGCCTTTGAATAGCGTACAACAAATCTAATTCGACCTTCTTTCGTTTCTGCTCTTCTGTGTAAGATTTATCTAACAACATATCGTAAATTTCTCTTATTTCTAATCCTTCTCTAGTTTTTTCAGTTATAGAATCCCCCTTCATCTTAGTGTCTAACTCTGTTTTTATATTTAAGAAATTCGCCAATAATTCCCGCGCAACTAGGTTGTCAATTACTCTAATTTGCTGTTTAAGTGAATCAACTGCAGATAAAAATTCATTTTCAACAACTAGTGAAGCCGTTATAATACCTGCTTGCGTTCTTGCGGAATGTATATCGCCAATGTTACTAGGTAATTCGTTAATTTCTCTTTCCAAATCTTGAATTAAATTTTCTATTTGCTTGGTATAAAGTTCTTGAAGGCTTTCGGATTCAGCTTGGAACACTAATTCTAACGCCTCAATATCTTCTTCCTTTGCTTGTTCTGATAATCGTGGATTTTCTTTAATGGATTTTATGTCACTTTGCAGTTTATAATACAAATCTTCTACGTCTTTTTTGATTCTATCTAATTTAGTATTTTTAACTTCGATTACCTTTCCTTCATTAATGTACATTTCAGCGTAGCTCTTCTCTATTTCATAAATTAGCCCCTTGGACATAGAATTACCCCTGTCATTAAAATCTTCCAATACAAATACCTCGATATACTTTACCTCTTCGTTATACATGTAAAATCCCCCTATTTTTATTAATTATTATTCTTCCTTTGCTTGTTCATATCCTATATACGCCCGGTCTCCCGGCGACTACTACTCCACACCGCGTAATATACCTAACTCGCTCCCATTCGATTTTTACGTCCGGCTGCATTGCTTTCGCCTCTTTAATCGCATCAAACTCACTTCTCTTCCCTCGAATAAGAGGCTCATACATAAGCGTATAAATTACGAAATTAGAATGACTATCATAAGCTATTACTGCGGTATTCATTGGGAACATATCGAACCTTTTGCCTTTCCTTGTCCGCTTGTATAGACGTCCCTGCTCGTCTCTCTCGATACAATAATCGCCCGAATATTTAATCATAATAATCTCCGATTAAATAGCCGTATTCTTCTCTTGATTCTGTCTCATATCGCCCATGATCCTCGATCTCGTATTCATCGTCTTGTTCGCTTCCGATAGAGCCCAAATTGCCATAAATTGAAATTATTTTATCGTCGCGACGCTCTTTCCTCTGTTGTTCGATAAATGCTTCGTGACTTCCCGCGCTTTGCCTTCGTATTATAACGTGCTGTAAATGCTTAATATTTCGTAACTGCTTCGGTACGTCCAGTGCTTTTATTCCGCCTACCCGCTCGCGAAAATCTTCGGCTGGCTGTCTGCCGTAAACGTAAAAATTACCGTCTTTACCGCCCCTGCGTCGAATATACTTTATCACTTTGTCTACGTCGTAAAATAACCGTATTTCCGAATAATGACCGTTCTTGTAATCATCGATCGTAATTATTAAGCCATGATCGCCTGCCTCCGAATAAGCAACGCGAAAGATTCTCGGTAGTTTAGTAAGTTTGTAGTCCTCGACGTTGAAATTCCGGCCATCGTATCTGACCGTTATATTGACCGAGCTGTCCGCGTGCTTTAATCTTTTTTCAACTTCGTCTATGTCGTTAGATATTGCGATCGTCTCGCCGTTGTTTATCTCGCCGAAATATAGGCCGTCTTTAACTCGGATGATTGCCCGCCCGTCTTTTAGCAATGGGTAACGTCTACCTTCGCGAGTTTCTTTTAGCTGTCGAATGTGCTGAACGTAGCTTTGTCCGATTAATGTTTCATTAAAAACGCAATACAAACAAGCTCCCCCTCTTTCAGTAAACTGATAACGCCTATTTGACGCTAATTTATTGCGGGTATAACCGTCTTTTTTAAGACCTTGATTAATCACGAATATGTTGGGTATCAAACGACTATTAAACATAAAAAATAGGCTTATAAGCCTTGTTTACCTAGGTTTGAATAGCCTTATCTGATTCTTATCTACATAGCCCTTGACGCTAATTACCCTACCGTCCTTATCTGTTTCCTTCTCTTGAATATCCGCTCGCTCTAGTAATTGTCTAATGTGAGGCGGGTAAGTAGAGTAAATACGCCAATTCCCGTCGATAGGATCATAGTTGTATATCGTTTCTTGTTCTTCTCGCAAATAATAGGCCATATTAACTCGCTCTTTCCTCTTTAAATTTTTCGGTAACTACTTCTTCAAATAGTTCGCGGGCTTCTTCCTTGCTTATGAAGTCGCTTAAATGACTATATAATTTCATTTTGTAATCTACGATAAAACTCATAAGTACTTCATCAACAGGCTGCCCGCTCATGAGCGATATGAAATATACTATCGTGTTAAAGTTCTCATCGCTGATCTTGTCTTTCTTACGCATATAAAACTCAATAAAAGGCGCGTTATTTTTTGATGCATTGCAGGAAGCGCATGCCAGCACTAAATTTGACCGGTGATGTCGCCCGCCTTCACTAACCGGTATTACATGATCGACGTGATGACTTTCGCCTGTTTCTTCCTCCGAAATACCACAATAGATACATTTTCCATCAAATGTAGCAAATAGCGCCTGTAATTCTTTCCGAGTAACTTCGAGCGGTTGTCCGGCTTGCTCGGCACGGTATTTAAGTCCAGCATATAATGTACGTGATCTGTCGTTTAAGGACGATTTACAAGCCTTGCAGCGCGATGTCCTACCTCCTTTAACTCTTGAATCAATTTCGAATAATTCAATTTCTTTTTTATCTCCGCACAATCTACATACTCTCGTTTCGGTTTTCTTCTTTGTCATTGTCGATGTCGTCATTTCTCGTTTATCCCCTTTTTATTTTGTATAAGCGTCGATAGTGACGCCTTGTATTTTTTGTGTTTCTTTTAAAATTTCTAGCAATCTACTATTTTTCCCTGCTGTACCATTGACCTCGCGAGCAAATACCGGATTGCATGTTTCTAATTGGATATGCTTGTCCTCTATGCCTCGAATGGTATTTATTAAGGCGTTGTATAAGGGGAATATACCGTTAGTATCGTAATAATCAAACTCAATAACCTCTACGTTGTCCCCTTTATCCACCGTCATTTTTACTTGATAATCCCTATCATCCTTTTGTTCTAGTGTTTGTGTAATAAAAGTAGATTCCATTTACATAAACCTCCTGCCGTCGAAAATAAGATAATCATCGTAGTTAATATTAATATCATTTTGCTACCTCCATTCTTGCGAGCATCTTTTCGAATAAATTAATTGATTCAATTGCCCGGTCGAATGAGGTTACTGTCTTACTTATTTGTTCCTTTAATTTTTCGTTGTCCTGTCTTGTCATTGTCTGATTCCCCTTAATATTTTTTAGCCCTTGACATTTCCGAGGGCTTTACTTATAATGATAATGGATAGTTACTGATAATTTTAGTTAACATTTAAAAAATAATTGCTTGTCTGTTCTCTACGTTCCCGATAAGCGATAAAATTGGCGTTCGTAACGTCGAATTTTAAAGCGATCTTACTCGCTAAATTTTCGGAAACATTTCGGTGTCCAGCCTCAACTTGTGCGATTGTCGATTCCGCAACCCCTAACCACTTACTAAATTGCGGTTGCGTCATACCTTTATAATGTCTTATCGTGCGCACCAAATTACCTTTCATATCTAATTACCTCCTTATCTATTAGTTTTCTTACCATCAAGCCTAAAAAAATAGGCTTAACCGTGCGGTTATTCCTTCATATATACGATTTTCTGCAAGCTAAACTTTATCGACTTTCTTACTCGCTAAATATTCTTTTAACTCTTCCGGCGTCATTTTGTATGAAGTTACCTCGCCCGGCTCTCGGTTATGCTCCACGAAATGAACTTGCGTTCTACTACTCCCTACTTCGTCACCGTTATAAGTTAATGTTTCTTGTCTGCGCTTCCTTCCGCCGTTTAGCTCCTCAACCTGCCGAACTCCGATGATATAGTCTACTTTATTCGGTCTATGTGGTACAGCTATTTTCCATTCTTGATTGTCGCCGATTCGTTCATCTAGCCAAAAAGGATATTCAAGATGATCGTAATAGTAAATCTCTCTTTGCGTCGGCTTTTTCGGATTGTCTATACGATATTCTTTCCTTTGTCTTACCTTCTTAACTTCATTCGCACACCTCGATGAACAAGTTTTCTTGTTATTAGGACGTGTGTTATCTCTGAATGTTTCTTCGCAATAAGTACATTCTTTAATCCTCTTATCAGTAGTTTTCATTTCTTTATCCCCTTTTGGTTGTTTTATAGGATGTATATTTTCGGTACTAATAGCTTATTTATATATTTTATGAACTAAGAGAACGTCTAGCTAACATGATCCCTCCAACGGTTATCAAACTCTCGGCGCTTGACGTATTTCCTAATTTCTTGTTCGTCACATAACATAAGCGCGACTTCGATCATATCTTTATCTTTTGAGACCGTAACCGATTCCTCGCCCTCATCCGGCTCCTCAAACGCTAATCTGAATTTACTAGGTTTATAATATATGTGACCAACCTCGCGACTACGCGCCTTGTCTATTTCCGATTTGCGATGATATTTAATAAAGCCGTTATCGATTAGTTGTTTAATAGCGTTTTGAACTGTCTGCCGCGAATTAGTTCCGATCATCTTCATCGCTGTTCTAATCGTCAAATAAAAGATATTGCCGAACCTTTTCGAAGTAACTAGCATCGCATAAGCAAGCTGCTTCTGACGAAATGTTCCCGCATTAAGTACCGCTAATATCTCTGACTTGTAAATCGTTAAATCTCTATCCGTCCCCATGATCGTTTTATCATTGTCGTATACATAATCAACGAGACGATTCGTCTCTTTTAGCCAATACTCCGGCGTACTTCCCTCACTGAAATATTCGCGGGGAGTATTCTGTAATACGTCCATAATCACATCGACAGCTTCCTCTCGCTCCCAGCCTTGCGAATTGCCAAAGCAAGCAAGAGTATATGTCGTCTTATGCCTCGTACCGCTCGCGGTTAGTCTGCCTGTTTCGATAATCATAGCCGCGTTTTGTAGCGCCCCCGATAAGTCGATTGCATTAACGGAAATATCCGTACTGGATGCTACGCGCTCGAACTCCGCTTTTTGCTCCTCGGTCAAGTCGATATTAGAATCGGTAATAGCTTCGGAGGGCATCGGCTCTATACCAAGAATGTACTCATATGATTCGATCGGCTCTAGCGTTTCATTATCGACAAACCAGCAGCGATTACCCGTTCGCTGATGAATGCCGAGCGGTAACTTTACGCCCTGCGTCCAAGACGGACGAAATTCGATCTGCCCTTCCGACAATTCCCCGACGCTGATTAATACGGATTGATAAAACTTACGTAATTCCTCGACTTTTACCTGTTCCGAGAAAAATAAATCAACGTGATAACCTTTACCTCCACTCATATTGACGTGTATATCACTTCGATTAAGTTCAAATTCTTCGACTAATACGTAAACAAGGCGCAAGGTTATCCAGCGCGACATCGACTCGTTTTCACAATCTACATCGAATGTCATAAACTTACTGAAATAACCACCCGAAAATGTCCCGTAGGTTAGACCGCCCTGTAAATGCGTGGACAGCATACTGTCGTTGAACTTCGTTACTTTATTGTCTGCAGAATAAGTTAACGTAATATACTTGCCTTCCGGGAATTGAACAAGATACTTACTGCGCGTTTGAATGTAAAGCGTATTTATCTTATCGATAACGCTTTTTGTTGGCTGTTCCATTAATTAACCGCTCCTTTCTTTTCGGCGATATTTTGCTAGCTCGTTCTCTAACTCCTTGCTATTCTTAAATACGAATACGAGTTTTCCCGGCCGCTTATGTGATGGCTCGATATGGAGTAGTGAAAAATCCTTTGCCACCAAATCATTTGCGACTCTTAAACTTAAAATGCATTTGTATTTATCCAAGTTTTAACTCCTCCCTTTTAGTTTGAATGTACGTTTTCGGTACTAATAGCTTATTTATATAAAGGCATGAATGTAAGTACCGAATAATAGAGTGCTAGAATGATAGATTGCTCCGCGAGAGCTTGCCCCGAAGCGGTATCTCTTAATGTTTAACCACGATCTCAACTCCTCCCGTAATTAAAAATATCAAATCGACGTCTCTCCCTTTCTTTTCCTATCGTTTTCTCACATTAAAATAAAATTATAAGCGACAAGCTCGTAAGCCTGCCGCCGCGAAAAATACTCTCTTATTGTTAAATACGACTAACCGTATAAATTGCCTAAGGTTAAATTTCTCCTCACTTCGATATAAGCGACTATTCGTTAAATTTATGCACGAATTACCGGCATATTTTTCGGTCTTAGATAACGTTAGCGGAAAATTAATCCCTCTCCTCATATAAGATATAAGAACTAAACACCTTTTCCGCAATACTCTAAAGGTATATTTCATTATAACGACCGTAAATCGCCTTAGATATGAATTTTATGTAACCCTAACTCAATCTTTTGCGCCCCCTTTTCCCTTCAACCCTCCTAGCGTTAAAACGGCATTGATAGCGGGGAATATTCGAAAAGCCCTTCCCTATTGTTATATACGGCCAAGAGCCTAAAAAAGGGGGTATATTTCGCAACTCTTTTCAGAAGCGCATATATTTGTATATGAACGTTCACACTTTCGTCACAATTAACTGCATTATAGCTTGACAACGCCTCAATCCGTGCTATAATTAAATAGAATCAAAATATAATAGGATTATTATGCGAAAAATGCAGTCCTCTATATTAATATCGGCAGGCTTAAACGGAATGTTTAGGCTTTTTCTTATATTTTTACAACTTCATCAATTTTGATACAAACATTCAACGATTTACGTATCTCCTCGCTTTTAGTACGATTCCCCGATAATCTTTTATTCGCCTGCTCGAAACTACTCCGGAATGTATTCCGCAATATCTCCAATGAGATCAGTTCATCTTTGATGATTCGACGCTTCCGTAACATATTTTGAAGAGCCACCGCATACTGATAACCCATTTCTTCGGATAAGTCTGTCTTTTCCAAGTCATGATAAAGCGCGCTAATCTGCTTGTCCACCCGCGAAAGCTCGTCTCTAAGTCGGTAATAATTTTGTTTAATAGTTTCGTAGTTTTTCCGCATTTGCTTATAAGGATTTTCGTATAATTTCATAGCGCCACGACCTCCTGTTCATCGCTAGGAACGATTTCCCAACCGTCCGCTAGTCCAATATATGTAGCCTCCGATTTTAATGCCGATAATTCTTCCGCCGAAACCTCGCAAGTGCCTAACGTTGCCCGCACGCTAATGCCTGTAATTTCTCGGAATACTTTCGGATCAACGTTGTACCTCATAGCGCCTGCTACTGTAAAGTTATACCATCCTACGATTGTCTTTTTAAACTTGATTACGTTTCTCATTATCATTCAACCTCCATAGCGCCAATCCATCGGCGTTGATACATAAATTCAAATAAGTCGGTAATACGGAGCGAATAAAAGTGTTCAAATAGTTCTGCAGCATCCTCATTCCACATAAACGTTTCAACCTCACGATCACGATATTCAAATGTCGCCTGCCCGCTATCATAAAGGTAAAGCGACAATTCTTCACCTAACTTTAATTTCTTATGCTTTAACGTAATGTATCCGTCTAAGTCTTTAAAAACCTCCGAAACAATCTCGCAATCTCTCAAATGATCCTCTAACTTAAAGCCCTCAATAATATAAGCGTTCATTTTTATTTCCTCCTAGAAAGTTAGTATTTTAAATAACATAAATATCGATAAACCTACGCAGCCTCCGTTAAACCCGTAAAAAGTAATATAATCGCTGGCCGGCGCTGATTCGTCCGGGTCGTGTAGAAATTGATTGTTTAGTTTTCGAAAGATATTTGATACAATACTCATAAGGATTCATCCTCTCATATCTGCCCCGGCGTCGTTATTCATTCGCAGTGATAAACGCTAGGGGCATTTTATTCTCGGCAACCATCTTTTAGTAAACTGTCGTATTCTTCGAACGCATTTTTAATATTGTTTGGCATCTCAAACCTCCTCTCGGAAAATATGCACCGGTGCATTAATTACCTTCGGCGATGTCCAACCTATTACTGTTCTTCGATAACTAATAACGATGTCCATCATATCCCCTTCAAATTACTTTTAACCACCTTAGTGTTCATTTATTTGATTTTAATTATAAACACCTTAGTGTGCATTGTCAACAGTTATTTTTAAAAAAGTTAACACACTATAGTGGTTATTAGTTATAATTAGTACATACTATAAAACAGGAGGGAAAATAATGATTATTATTAAATTAAAAGAAACAATGAAGAAAAAGGGATACAATATCGGAACTCTTGCGGAAAAAGCAGACATGCATAGAAATGGCATATCAAAAATTCTTAACAACAAAAATAGCGGGATTGAATTCGATACTCTTAATAAGCTTTGTAAGGCTTTAGAATGTAATGTACAGGATATAATTGAATTTGAAGAAGATGAAAATAATTAGTAGGTATAAAATGACTAGGGTGAATTTCTAAAATATAAGTTAGAAAGGATATGCAAAATGAATAATAATCAAGCACACCAAAATAATAATGAACAAACATGCTTATATTTCACTAAAAACAACATCCAGGAGAATAATTGCTATGGTATGTCGAAACAACAATTTATTGAAATACAAAATTGGCTAAAAGATGCTAAACCTAATGAAAATAGTAATAAATTCCCGGATTTTATTTTTAATGATGGCTTTATTGAACATTTTGCAGTCACTTCTTCCTTCGAGGGGAAAAAAGGGGCAAAGCAGAAGAAGGAATCTATGCAATTCAAAAGTAAAAGTGAAGCTAATTTTATAAAAAATCTTGATAGTTGTGAGGAAGATACATTAGTTAGTAAATCATTTGCTCGTCCGTTTGAACAACACAGTCATTCTAATATTGTAAAATCTATCAAAAGAAACTGGGAAAAGCATATAAAAAACTACGAGAAAAGTAATTTCCAATCTAAACATAGTATTTTTCTACTTGAATATACAGATAATAATATTCATACCGCAATCTGTGTAGAAAATGAACCTTCAAAAGTATTTGATTCTTATAGAATAAGCGCTGACAAAGAATTATTAAATTGGATATATAAATTCAAAGACAAAATTGATTATTTAATTCTTATTAACCTCATCTCGTCTTCAATTGAGGTAATTAGAATAGAAAATATTCCAGAGATTATAGATGTAAATACATATGGTATATTCGAACCTGTTATAGGATTGGAGTCACATAAATTTGCTGGTATTAAAATTGCGAAAAGAAATATTTAAAAATCTATCGGTTAAGTAACATAAAATAAAACAATGACATCAATATCAAATCCGCAGAGGATTAAAAAAGTAAAAACGCCTTTAAACACCTTCTAATCGTTGTTTTTAGGCGGTTTCTAAGCGTTCTAACTTGCGAGGAATGCATTCGGATTAAAGCGGATATTTGTTCGTCTAAATAGCGGTAAACAGGCGCCCCTTGTTCTATAAGAGCGCCTTTATTTTTATATAATTTCACGCATCAATGTAAAAAACAACTCATCAGAACTACTTACTCCGGCGCCCGCCGTGTATGTTGTTATTACCCTCCAACCTTCTGAACCTAATTTATTTAGCTCTTCATCCGGGTTAAATTTAGATTTAAAAACTCCCTTTCGAACAAATTTAATGGTTTTATATTCATATTTCTTCATTCGTATATCCCCCTAGTCAATAAATTATCATTATATTCTTATGATATTCGATATGGTTGAATTTTCCAAAAGTTAAGAGTTAGTTTTATTTCACTCCAAAAGACCTCCGCCTTGTCTCGCATTTTTCGGCGATGATTCTGCTATTTCACATTTTCCCATTAATTTCCCGATAATACACATTATGTTATAATATCCCGAAAAGGGGGTGTTGTACTTGAAATTCAAAAATAAGGCTACTGGGCTGGATAAAACAATAAGTAAAAAGCTTGATCCGTCCGGTAAAGGTCTTGAATTTTTTCATGACTGCCCGGAGTGTGGTAACAAAGTAAAAGCTTATTATTGGTGAAATAACTAAATGTACGAAATGTGGTTGCCAACTAGATACTGAAACTATTTAATGTTTTATTATTGAAATTTAAGAGTTATATTTACTAAACCTTATTCTTGCATCACGGAGTCCGGTTCTTATATGGGTTGCCGGGCTCTTATAAGCAGTGCTTCATTCTCTTTTTCGAGCCTCTCCCGCTCTTTTCGCTCGGCTTCCGCTTGTTTCTCCGTTTCTTTAAGTTTCCGTTTGAGTTCTCTCAATTCCCTAACGGTCATTTCATCGGGCGTTTTCGTTTCACCTGTTGACGTGGTATGTTCGGATTCTCGATGTTCGGGCGGAAGAGTTGCGATTTGGTAGAGTGCTTCGAGTCCTATTTCGGACGACGTCGTCCGTTTTCCTTCGAACTCTCTTGCGACTGTCATAAATTTACGCGCCATTCTATCGTTAATTCCGACATCTTCAAGCCACTTACCGAACTCCCCATGCGCTAAATCGCTCTCCTTAACGTGATTCAACCTCCGTCCGATTTCGAATATTGCTTCGCCTGCTACTCGCTGGTATGCGTTTATCTCTGCCGTTATTATATGGATGTCTGTCGATAATTCATTAGTCGTTTGATTAGGTGTTAATTCGCTCAATTTCGCCGCGCCCTTTCTGAAATCTTTTATTATTAATTTTGAAAGTGTACTTTCTTTTAATCCTTTCCGAACTATACCCCTTTCGGTTATTCTTTTATTTCGAATATTATCTTTAATGTAAAGTTCGTCCGAGGAGAGATTTATCTCGACTCGGTATCTTTTATCTTGTTAAGTAATGGTTATAGTTAAAAGATGGTTATAGTTAGTGCTACACCTATCCATGTCGGCTTACCGTGACATGGACGTAGGTTGCATGGGTGGCTCTATTTACGAACGATGTCCTCCGGCTCCTCGTCGGCTTTCATCTGCGTATATGCCTTGTTGATCGAATAATCGCCGCTAAATACTTTCTCGAATAAGTCGGGACGGTTGCGGTAGACTGGAAGTAGTCTTCCGATAGAACCTTTTCCTACACCAGCCATTTTCGCTATCCTATCGTGGGTATCGACCTTTTCTCCGATTGGTGAAGAAGTTAAATCCGTTCTATTTCCCTGATTGCGTTTTCCATTTTCCTTTTCCTCGTTATAATGAAATCGCATTGCTAACGCCGCTTTCTGCCAGTTATTTAAATCGTCTCGCTGTAATTTCGAAGTGTTTTCCCGCTGTCCGGTTGTAAGACGGCGATGAATCGAAATTGTAGGAACGGATAGCCCCGCCCATCTATTCGACACCTCGGTTTTAAAATTTTATAAGAAACATTCCGGCGCTTGGTAAAACGGCCGCACTAATAGGGCCGCGGGGGGCATCTCCGAAAATAAAAAAGACAAGCGAATTATTATTTTCCGCCTGCTTTTTGCTAAAGTTATTTATTCTATTTAAAGAACAATCTCTCTCACTTTAATTATTATACTTTTATTTATCCTTGAAAATCTCGAATGAAAATAATTATTAAGACAATTATTTCTACGGAATTAATCTTCTCTCTCTCGTTATCAAAGTTATATCTTGTTTACTTCTTCATACTCCTTTACGATCTTATACCACGTCGACTTAGTAAATCCTGCATTATTAAACGATTGTACTGCCGTCTGTTCGTCTGCTTTCCAACGCTTATACTCACGCAAGAACGACGCTCGTTGTCCTTCATCTAATGTATCATAGGCAATGCGTGGGCGTCCGATATGCTTGCCCCTGCGCTTGGCTGACGCTATGCCTTCCGCTTGCCTGCGCCTTATCTTCTTACGCTCTTGATCGGCTACATACGATAATAGCGATAAGAACTGATCTTCCATTAACCGACCAACATCGCCCATCTCTCTAAACTTTCGGCTGTCGAATAGCTCCTCGTTTTCGAGAAGAACAATATCCGCTCCTACCTCTCGCGTGATGTATTTCCATTCCTTTATTACCTCGTCATAATTCCGCCCTAGACGGTCGAGCGCATCCATATATACGAGATCGCCCTGCCGAATAGCCCTGCGTAGTTGCTGATAGTCCGGCCGCTCGAAGTCCTTCCCGCTCACCTTATCGACATATAAGAACCGATCCTCTACGCCCTTAGCTTGCATTGCGTCACGCTGTCTATCCTCGTTTTGATCTACACTGCTCACTCGAATGTAACCATATATACGTTTCATATTATCCGCTCCTTATCGTTGTTATATCCGATTATAAACTTAGCGTCTGTAAAAGTCAATAACAATTTATAGACGTTTATATAATAGATACCATAACATTTATACACGTATAAGGCTACCGATAAGGGCGTTCGTATAGGTATACTTTAAAGACGCTTAGATACGCCTCAAATCGACTGATAGGGCATTGTACGTTTTCGGTACTAATAACTTATTTATATAGAGAATGAATATATAGACGGTCTACAAGCCTTGATTAACGTTCATAGACGGGAACTAATCGGAATATCGAACCCCCGAGATTTCATAAGGCCGTCCGCGGTGAACGCCGAGGCTAGTAAATACGGCGATTCCAAAACGTTTAAGAGGCCATAAGCCAACGGCCCTGCGGCTGGTATTTGTTGCGGAATGACAACATAATATAACGTTAAATACTCGCATCTACTAGCGCCCAAATGTCCGATAATATCCGAAATTTTCGGCAATAAAATTATCGCAAATACTAACGTGTACTAAAGTCGAAATATAATGAAATCGCAAGTTCGTTTTTGACTGAAATCCGTCCTCCTTCTTTCTGTCAAGTAAAAACGCTTTACACCCGCTTTATCTTTCCCGTTTTCAAAATGTTAGTAAACGCCTTTTTCTCGACTTCCGATGTGGTCGGACATCTTCCTATTTTCGGATGCTAGTTCGCGGTGTTATGTCGATGCAACAAAGACAGTAAATTCGTTCATTATTTACGTATCAATAATAAAAGAACATCGCTGATATTGTCACGCTAACCTTAGACGTATTCCGCTACTTTTTATCTTGTTACTTTCAAATAAGTTACTAATCTTTCGTATTTGAATAAACTTTATAGTTGAATTTTCGATAGCGTATCTCGTTTCCGATAAAAATAGCACGGACGGAAATATCGGTTTGCCTGCAGGCTGCCACGGCTCACGCGCGATTATTCCCGAACTTGCTAACGCTTCATACCGCTTTACCTTTTGCGCTACTTCTCGCTGACTTATTCTCGAAAGTTGTACCTCGATGAAAAAGGGAGATCCTTTCCATATCGTAAATGCGTCCGGCTCCGCGAATCCTTTTCCGTATTTGGGTTCGGATATAAAACTACTAACCTCGCCCAGCTTCTGCATTTCTATATAAGTATCGACTATCGCTAAATAATGCCGCAGCTTCCCGCTGTCCTTCCTTATGCCTCCGCCTATTGGGAAATAGATAAACTGGCTGTAATCTGCGTTCCTATTTACACGGCCTTGACGGAATAACCGAAGCATAACTGCGTTTGCATTAGATACTTGATTCCGAAGTCCTTTGAAGTGTAATTTGATTAGATGGTCGCGGCTCATTACTCCGAATCGTTCTAAATCTGCAATAATTGCTCTATCACGTTTAGTCATTGTATTTCCCTCCTAATAATAGGCCGAATACAACGGATTCCGTCGAAGCCTCTTCTTCTTTCGGCGTTGACTTCTTAACCTCTCGAATCTTTAAAGGCTCTAGCGTCTTTTTTACTTGGCTTTCATCAATCCACGGCGTTTGAACTCGCTTGATACCGTCTAAATCGATTAACATACGGCCAAACTGCGTCTGTCCTATCGTTTCTGCTCCTGGCAACCCTGCGACATTAGCGTTTATTTTATTAGATTGCCTGCCGGATATTCGAACGGTTAAATTATTCTTTAGTCTACCGTCTAAGACTTTAGCGTCCGGTCTCTGCATGGAAAGCATTAATAAGACGCCTAAACTTCTTCCGATTGATGATATATTTTCGATGATCTCCATTATGCGCTTTTCATTACGGAGCAATCCCACCTCGTCGATAGCAATAATTAAATAAGGTAAAGGCTCGCTTAATGCGTTGATATGCGTTACCTCGGCACGGTCTAGCAGGTCGCCCCTATGCTGCATTTCAGTCTCCACGTTTTCGAGGACGTCCTCTAAACTAGTAATATCGACACTAACGCTTTCGACGTGCGGCAATCTACGGAATAAGCCGAACTCACTTCGCTTTAAGTCACCGAGTATAAAGCGTATTCGCTTCGAGTCTTGCGTCGTAATAAGCGAGGTAATTATCGCCCGAAGCAGTGAGGATTTGCCCGAACCTGTTTCGCCGGATATAAGCATGTGCGGTCGTTCTGCCATGTCGAATACTATTTGATTGCCCAGCGAGTCTACTCCGCATATAATCGGCACTTGGTAGCGGTCGAGCGCGAACTTCCATTCGTCCAATTTATACGGAACTTTCGTCGGCATAGGCTTATTAGGTATCGTGAGTATAAATCGCTTTAAATCTCCCTCTAGCTCGGTATTTTCGCCGAATATCTGCCGGAATACGTATGTTTTTTCATGCAATACAGACGGATTAATGCCGTGTGGGATCGCGAATATTATCCTCGTTGGCTCCACGTGATATATTTTCGGAGCGGTATCGACTGCAAGTTTAATAGCTTTAACTAGCTTCTTACGTAAGGCTAGACGTTCGAATATACTCATAGAAACAACCCCCATAACGCATAGATTATATACGCTATCGCTCCAATAGTGGTTAGCGGAATTAATGCACGGACAAGCAAGCCTAAACGATTATAGCCGTAATTTTCAGACAAGTGAGATAGAGTAACTACAATCGAAACAGTAATTACACCGGCTGTTACTAAGCCAATAAACATAAAATTTCCTCCTCGAAAATTTTCTCGTCTCACCTCACCTAGTTCCCGCGTTCCATTTCGTCTTATTCTCGGCATTCTCACCTCACCTAGTTCCCGCGTTCCATTTCGTCTTATTCTCGGCATACGTAATTTTTGAATACCGTAACATCAACGTTTATAAACGTATTACTTAGGTAGGGTACTTGAGTAAATGCTTTAGTAACAACTTATGTAATTACTTATTCAAAAATGCCTGTACCTACATAAAAACTTACTAAGTAGCAGTCTACTTGTCCGAATCCATTAAATAAAATATATTGTTAACTGGCTCGCCTAAACGCTCGCTAATCTTAATCGCAATTCCAAGTGCGGGCTGCCTTCGATTATTCTCGTATCGATTATATTGATCGGATTGAATCCCGAGAAAGTCGGCAAATTCTTTTTGATTTTTCTCGAATTTATGCCGATAGCTTTTCAGTCGATTTTTAACGTTCATCAACGGATCACCTCATCGTTAATATTCGACATAGCTTGACCGATCCCCTTTATACCATCGTCAACCCGAGTAATAAGTCAACATCTATAACTATGTGTAGATTTTTATGAATTTTAATATCTATATGTAGTTACTTATTAGATAGAAAAACCCGCAAGAAATTAATCCCGCGGGAATTCGTTCAAGTATATCATTTTAGTTCTAGCTTAACCTCTTCGGTTTGATAAGCATTATCATAATCTCCGTCCTCTTCTAAACCTATATCGGTAGATGTCCATTCTAGCTTAATCCACTCAATAGACTCCGCCTCACCGCGCTCCAAGTAGAAAATAACATCGCCTTCCTTTATTACGCCCTCATGTATATCTCCACCTAAATTATCCGATAACAATAGGTCTGCATCTACTTGCTCGCCGGTGCTCGTTACTAAGGTAGCTTGATCCGGATATGTAGTGAATTTGCCATCCGTTGTATTTTCGACTAAGAATTTTACGCCAACAGCCGAGACTTCTGCGTCCTCATCTTCGAGCGTAGGCGCCTTTTCCGTAACAACTACTTTCTGTATTTCCGTTCGAAGGCCGTTAAAATCACCTTCCCAAGTTGCATCATTGTAATACGTCCAAATATCATCAGGATCAACTTCGTCGGTTTCGTCTGCTTCCTTATCTTCCTCGTCATTACTTAACGGAGTAGCATCCTCGCCCACTTTAGCGTCAGCTTTTTCGGATTCAATCTTATCTACACCTCCGCAAGCAACTAGAAATAACGATAACAATAACCCCAAATACAATATCGATATTCTCTTCATATATATTTCCCCCAATTTTTTATATTATATGACTAGATTATCATGTTTTGTAAAATAATGTTAGTTTAATAGTTATTATGATGCGGATAATTCATATATATATATATACATACGCCAACCATTTAAATAAAGCCCTTAGCGAAATTAATCGCCGAGGGCTTCTTTATCATGACGTCATAAACAGTAAGCAACCGCTCTTCATATTTGCGCAAGACCGCACCTACATGATATAATTTGGTCAACACGTGATTGCTTCGGACAATAAACGCAATCCTATCGCCTTATATCAACGTACAAGCTACCGTTTAATATTCCGTAAAGGTAAACGAACGCATGGCATGCAGGAGGTCATCGGTTCAAGCCCGATATGCTCCATCACGAAAATCGCTTATACATTAAATTGTATAAGCGTTTTTATTTTTTGTAAAAGTTACGATAATACTATTTGATGCATATTTTTTGTTTATTATTATTTTGTTTTAAAATAATGGGGTAATCGGAAAATAGTGTAGAAAAGTTCCCTTTATAGACTGTGAGCACCCACCCGTTAGTTTAATTTTAACATTCACAAATCATTAAAATATTTCCATCAGGATCTTTGAAATTAAAATAATGATTATATTCAATTTCTGTAATCAAATTAACATCTTTGTTCTTCATATAGTGATACGCTTTTTCAATATTATTTGTATTGAAGTGAAATACAGGAGTTTTAAACACTTTATCCTCTGAATAAATCTTGCTGTCTAAAACGATCCCCGTGCCATCCATAGTTATGACATAAAGATGACCAAATTGTACTTCGCCACTTGCCTTTAGTCCTAAAATATCGCAGTACCAATCTCTCGCTTTCTCTATATTACTTACTGGGATAAATACTGTTCCAATTTTATTTAAGATAGGATTATCCATCAAAAAACACTCCTTAAAATTATTGAGCATAGTAAATATTCCACATATTAATTATAAAAACCTGCTTTAAAATGACAGAAAACAATATAACTTCTAAAATGGCTATGCCGGAGGTTTTCAAAAACATTAACTCAAACAAGATTTTAATTTAATTTCTCCCTAACTTTATGATAAAAGGACATGATCATCCAAATAGCTGTTGGAAGTGCGATCGCACCAGCTACCATATATGTCAGGAGGCTAATTGCGGGGTCTTTGTCTATACTACCGATAATTAACAAAAGAATTACGACAATGAATAAGACAAGGAATGGTATGATTTTTACTATGTTGACTAATCCCTTTTTCCCTTCTGCTTTCCATTTGTTACTGTATGTTGTAATGATCGTCCAAGCTGTCGGGAGGGCAATTATACTGAGAATAACAGCTACTCCGAAAAGTATTGATTCAAAAATACCCGAGCTTATCATAGCTCCAACCCATACGAGTACTGTTAGTAAAACAAACGGAATTGCCAAGTTTTTCATGGAGTCACTTGAATTTTTATACTTTTCAACTGTAGTGTCTTGGTCTGTATAAATCGGTTTTGTACCAGGATACGCTCTGAATAAATGAATATTTCCTTCTGAGACAACGTGTGACCATCCTGCAGATGAAAAAAAGTCAAAGTATTCCCCCTCTTCATCGTCTTTTAATAAACGATAATCTATACTGTAGGTATAATCTGTACTTTCTCCTTTTTCAAGCGTATACCCCATAAACTTAAAGTCACTGGCATGCCAGCCTTGCAAAGAATATCGGCGTAATTTTTCCATATCCTTATTCTCTGCAAAAGCTAGTCCACCTGACATAATATACTTTGTTTGACTCATTCTTCAACCTCCTCTAATCCATTTTCCGCTAATTGAATCATCAGTTTTCTTATCTTTAAATCTTCTTCTAATACTTTTTTGCCCTTTTTAGTAAGCAAATAAGTTTTACGTCTTGAATCTGATTTATCATGCAAATAGATCCACTCTTGTTTTAATAACTTTTTAATAATCGTGTACATTGAAGCAGGACCTATAGCAACAGCCCCTTTTGTTGTTTCTTCAATTAAGCTCATAATTGCGTAACCATGTCTTGGTTTAGTTAAAGCAGCCATAATATAAAACATTGAATCTGTTAATTGCTCAACTTCCTTCAATTAACTACCTTCTTTCTTTTTAAGTTGTATCATAAAACGATATATATATCTAAAAACAATATATCATTTTACGATACATATGTCCACAGTTATATCATAAATTGATATATTATTTTTTATTTTAGTTCCAGTTCTTCTATGGAATTGTATCTAAATATACAGGATATTCTTGTTCACTATTATTCAAGAGAATGCATGCTCATATATTGAACATAAGTCGATAATGACACCTTAATTAAAATAGGTACAAAATCATTTATAAAGGAATAAGTAAAAGTTTAATGATTATTTGTATATCGGGTTCGTTACTAACATTAAATGACTTTTTCATATCATCTTTTCTTTATTTTATAACAAGATTTATTAAAGAAAAAAGCTTTTACGTATTTACACGTAAAAGCTTTTATTGTTTCTTACATTAAATTATACACTCTTTTTTCTTCTGAAGTACAGTACCACTAGACCAATTACTAGTAATCCTAGACCAATCATAATGAAATTAAATATATCGGTAGCTGTCTTAGGTAACTTGCTCCCTTTCTCAGGTGTAGTATTCTTAGAATCCTCTTTTGGTTTAAGTGGTTCATTTATGATTTCTTTCTCTCTCTCTTTCTCTACCTTAATTGTTTCCTCTGGTTTATATGGCTCATTGATGTTTTCTCCATCAACCGTAGCAATATTTTTAATTTCTTGACCAGACTTAATTTTTGCTTTAAATGTGACGGTACGCCATTCGGTATCATTTACATCACCGAAGGTTGCCGTGATCTTGCCATCTTTGAACTCGCCTTTACCTTCGTGATTCACTGTTAAGCTATCTTCTACATATTCCAAACCTTCTGGAAGTTCATCCATAATCGTCAAGTTTTTAACAACACTATCAGATACTGTGTTACGAGCTTTAATGGTATAGACTACTGTGTCGCCAACTTCGTAGTTCACTTTATCTTTTTCAGCATTTTTGGCTAACTTTTCTGATTCAAGCTTCGGCGTTTTTGGATCAACGTTCACTTTCTCTTTTGGCTTATCTGATTCATCGACATTATCCCCATCAACCGTGGCGATATTTTCAATTTCTTTGCCTGACTGGCCTGACTTGATTTTCACTTGGAATGTAACAGTGCGCCATTCCGTATCCGTTACATCACCAAAGTTCACCGTAATTTTGCCATCTTTGAACTCGCCTTTGCCTTCATGGCTGATTTTCAAACTGTCTTCGACATATTCAAGGCCTTCTGGAAGTGTATCCGCAATTGACATGTTTTTAACTAAACTGTCCGATACTTTGTTACGCGCTTTAATCGTGTAAACAATCGTATCTCCAACCTCGAATTTCTCTTTGTCTTTTTCCAAGTTTGCCGCTAATTTCTCAGACTCAAACACCGAGTGACGTGGATAAATTTCCACTTCTTCTTCTGGCTTGTCTGGCTTGTCAATATTATCACCACCAACAGTGGCAATGTTGGTAATATCAGCACCAGCCTGTCCTTTGTCTACAGTAACTAAGAAACTTACCGTATGATCGTTTATATCTGTCACATGACCAAAGGTACCTGTGACCTTACCGTCTACCACATGACCGGCATCATCATCTTCGGCATCCGTTACCTTTTCGCCATCTACTTCAAGACTGCCTGGCACATACGTTAAACCTTTTGGAATCGTATCCGTAATAACTAGGTTTTCTACCAAACTATCTTCGATCGTATTCTTTGTCGTGATGGTGTAACGAATTGCGTCACCTACTTCTGGATGGTCCGCATCTTTATTGCCTGCTGCCTTCTCTTCCAGTTTTGATGACTTTTTCGATTCTAGTTTTGGTTCTCTTGGATAGATCTCGACTTCTTCTTCAGGCTCATCTGGCTCTCCGGTATTATCTCCACCGACTTCAGCGATGTTTTTAATATCTTTACCAGATTGTCCTTTGTCTACTGTTACTAAGAAGCTTATCGTATGTTCGTCGGTATCTGTCACATGACCAAAGGTACCTGTGACCTCACCTTTGACGATATGGCCTGCATCATCGTCTTCGGCATCTGTTACCTTTTCGCCATCTACTTCAAGACTGCCTGGCACATACGTTAAACCTTCTGGAATGGTATCCTTAATGACTAAGTTTTCTACCAAGCTATCTTCGATTGTATTCTTTGTCGTGATAGTATAACGAATCGTGTCGCCTACTTCAGGGTTGTCTACATCTGTATTTCCAGCTAGCTTTTCTTCTATCTTCGATGATTTCTCAGATTCAAGATCTGGATCTTTTGGATCTACAGTAAGCTCTTCTTCCGGTTTATCCGGTTCATCAATATTACTACCATCAACTGTTGCAACGTTTTTAATTGTTTTTTCGGATTGCCCTGGCTTCACTTTTGCATGAAATGTAAGTGTATGCCAATTAGTGTCGGTAATATCTCCGAATTGAGCAGTTACTTTCACATCTACAAAATGCCCGTTATCACTGTCTTCAGCGTCAGTGACAGATTCACCGTCGACTTCTAAACTACCTGCAACATATTCAAGGCCTTCTGGGAGCTCATCTAAGATTGTTAAATCTTCCACGATTCCATCACTTACTTTATTTCGTGTTTGAATCGTATAAACAATTATATCTCCAACTTCAAATTTATCCTTACCTGTTTCTAAATTCTTTGCTGATTTATCGGATTCAAGTACTGGGTCTCTTGGATAAATTTTCACTTCTTCTTCTGGCTTATCTGGTTCGTCAATATTGTCACCATCTACAGTTGCAACGTTTTTAATATCTGTTCCTGCTTGACCAACTTTTACGGTTACTAGAAATTCAAGCGTATGCCAGTCAGTATCCCTAATATCCCCAAACTGACCTGAGATTTTGCCATCCACTACATAACCTTTATCATCGTCCTCAGCGTCGGTGACAGATTCTCCATCGACTTCTAGACTACCCTCAACATATTCTAAGCCTTCTGGGATAGTATCAGAAATAATTAGATTCTCAATTATACTATCTTCTATTTTATTACGTGTTTTAATCGTATAGCGAATTGTATCGCCTACTTCAGGGTTGTCCTCATCTTTATTTCCAGCTAGCTTTTCTTCTAGCTGCGCTGACTTCTCGGATTCAAGAGCTGGATCTTTTGGATCTACAGTAATCTCTTCTTCCGGTTTGTCTGGCTCGTCTATGTTGCCACCATCTACTGTTGCAATATTTTTAATTGTCTTTTCAGATTGTCCTGGCTTCACTTTTGCATGGAATGTGATCGTATGCCAATCGGTGTCGGTAATATCACCAAATTGAGAAGTTACTTTTCCGCCTACAAAATGCCCGTTATCACTATCTTCAGCGTCGGTAACGGATTCACCATCGACTTCTAAACTACCTACAACATATTCAAGGCCTTCTGGGAGTTCATCTGAGATTGTTAAATCTTCCACGATTCCATCACTTACTTTATTTCTTGTTTGAATCGTATAAACAAGTATATCTCCAACTTCAAATTTGTCCTTACCTATTTCTAAATTTTTTGCTGATTTCTCGGATTCAAGAACTGGATCTCTTGGATAAACTTTAACTTCTTCTTCAGGCTTATCCGGTTCGTCAATATTGTCACCATCTACTGTTGCAACATTTTTAATATCTGCTCCCGCTTGACCAGCTTTTACGGTAACCAAAAATTCAAGCGTATGCCACTCCGTATCTTTGATGTCTCCAAACAGACCTACGATATTGCCATCCACTACATGACCATTATCATCATCCTCGGCGTCGGTGACAGATTCAGCATCCACTTTCAGACTACCCTCAACATATTCTAAGCCTTCTGGGATCAGATCTGAAATAGATAATTCTTCTACTATACTATTCTCTATCGTATTTCGAGTTTTAATCGTATAAAGAAGCATATCACCAACTTCTGGATTTTCTTCATCGGTGTTTCCAGTTAATTTTTGTTCGATCTCTGCTGTTTTTTCAGATTCAAGGACTGGAGTTTTGTAAGTAACTGGAGTTGTCACTTCATTTGTTTCAATTTCTTTATCTTCATCTTTTAACAAATCTTTAAATTTTATTTGTCCTTTGTTTTCTACAGTTTTTCCTGCATGACTTGACAAAGCTTTTACTTTAAATTCAACGGTTATTCCGTCAGGTAATGTAGTAGTATTCGGTAAGTCTCCTAATTTAAAGATGACTTTTTCATCGTTAAAATGACCTGCATCATTATCTTCCACATCCGTTAAATCTCCCGCTTTTGGACCGTTTAAAATTTTCATTGATCCTGGGACATATTCTGTACCTTCTGGAATTGCATCTTCGATTACCGTATTTGCGGCAATGTCTCCACCGGAATTTTTGACGGTCATTTCATACGTTAATTCGTCACCTGCAAATACACCACCTTCAGGGCTAACCGTTTTTTCAGCGGTCACACACGGTTCGGTACCTAAGAAGATATCATCTAGGTAATTTCCTGCTGCGTTTGACCCATTTGCACTGGAAATAGCTTCAAAACCAAAGCGAGTTTTCGTTTGGCCTGCTGGAACAACATATGAACCAGAAAAATATTGCCATGTATCTTTACCACTTGTCATTGTTTCGATCGTTTTCAGGTTTTTCGGATCAACAGTGGCTGAATCTATCTTTAATGCCATTGTATCTTGGCCAACACGACCTTTGTGGGCCAAACGCCAATAAATTGTTTGTCCTGGTGTCGTATCTACATCTTGATAAAGCTGTGCCGCTTCTCGGCTGTTCAATTCCGCGAACTGTTGCCCATGTGCTGGGGTAACTTTCAAAGATTCATATGGATCACCAGGTGGAATTTCATCGCCCAATGATTTATTCATGATTTCGAATAAACCTGATCTGTCAGTAGTTTCCCACCCAGGAACAGCACCTTGAGGGGCATCAAACCAGCCTCTCTGCTTTGTTAGTCGCGGGTCATCAGGTGAAAATAGTGGTTCCTCGAAACTACCATTAATCAGCGCGACTGGTGCTGCACAAGCATCTGGAGGATCGACTGGTTCTTCCATTTTTGTGTTTTTAATCGAAATAACTGTCGGTTTATCATTCTCAATCGTTACTTCAATTGCTTCATTATTTAATTCGTAACCTTCTGGCGCTATCGTTTCAACAAGATTGTAATTCCCAGATTCCAAATCCTGTAAAACAGCTTCTCCGTTTTCATTCGTTACAAGTTTACCTACCTTATTATCGTCTACATCTTTTAATTCAAATGTTGCTCCTTCTAATCTTGTTCCATCTTCTTCATCTTCTTTAATAATTTTCAACTCACCAGGTACAGGTGGCTTAAAACTTGGTGTAATAACAGAAGCTAAATCAACTATGACCGGACCTTTCGTCATACTTCCTAAGTTAGTAATCTCATGAAGTTGTGGATCATACACAAATAATTTTGGGGCACTATCGTTAGTTAGTCCACCGGCTAAAAGCATTCTACCGTCTGGTAAAAAGCTTAGTCCTCTGCCGGCTGCTTCAGGATCATCAGTTGGCAACTCGGTATTAAGGATAACGTTACCATCTGTTGGATCAAACTGAATTAATCGATTCCCTTGTGTAAACCACACAAGCCCATCGGCATCAACTAAAAGATCCCCACCTAAACTGCTAACATTGCTAGCCAAACCTTTCACTTCAATCGAATCATGTTGTCGTAAAATTAAATCAAACGAGGCAAAAAATACTTTTCCACCCTGTCCATAACTATAGTAATACTTTGTTCCATCTTCAGACATAACCCCATTGCCTGTTGGACCTAATAAATTCGTTACTTTAAGTGAAGCTCCTTCAGAGTCAATAAGATATAATTCACTCCCCGTGGCAGCATAAAACCGATTATTATATTTCGATAAGGCAAGTCCATTTAATAATTTATCTGCGGCAACACCTCTAACTGTTAGGCTAGCCTTTGGTGTAGCTGAAGGGTTGTTGCCATCAAATTGATAAATGATACTAGGCGTTTCCCATGTATTTCCGTAAGAATCAGTATCATTAATCTCAAAGGCTGCTGATGTTTGAACTTGACTTAATGATACATTAGATTTTTCCGCAGCAGCAGAATCGTCATTTTCCTTAACGTCCTGATCATCGCTTTCTTTAACAGGAGAAGCGTCGTTAGACTTTTTGTCCTTACCATCTTCTTTTTCTTTTGAAGTAAATGGCTCCGCCTGATCCTTTTCTTCCAAATCAATCGGCGTGACAACTGCTGGATTCGTTTCTATCACAACATCGTCGTTAATCACAATTTCTGCAATATTCTCAATTTTCTTTCCAAAAATTGTATCTTCCTTTACTTGCGTTGTGATTTGCAATTTGATATCATTTCCTGCAAGACCCTTTAGTTGTTCTTGCGTCAACTCAAGGGAAACTATTTGACTATCTACTACTTCTACTTGAAAACGATCGTCTACTTCTCCATTTATCAGGACAGCTGTTTTCTGGACAGCTAAACGTTTATCTAGGGCATCTAAAATTGTCACTGTTTCATAGCCTGATATATTTTTAGGAAGTACAACGTTTACATTGTAGTGATAGTCTTTTTTCTTTTGGATTTCTTTGTTTTCTTCTCCATCAACGTCTTTTGAGACGTTTGGCTGTTCCAGAGCCTCCACTCCAGTTTTTTCCACTGCTTGGACTGGCAATGATGCCGGGATCATTCCGTTAAATGTTACTAAAATGATCGCTAGAAAAATGATGATTTTGTTGAATCTCAATTTTAATCTGTTCGACATTAGATTAATAGGATTCATTTTTCCCACCCCCAAATATAGATTTTTCTAGATTGTAACTTTACTGATATCACCTACTTATTAAAATGATAAATTTCAATAAATATTAATAATCAAATTATATACTATATTTCGACAAAAACTAGTTGATTTTTACTAAATGATTATTAAATACTATCTTTAAAACATAGTTTTAGAGTCTTTATTACTAATACTTTTTACTATCGTTGATCTTATACTATTTTTTAGGTATGAAATATGTTGTTGTGTTGAAGGCCAGCAACCAAAAAAACATCACACTTTCTTCCGATCAACCCTAAATACTTCTGTTTTTGGAGGACTTTTAAAACTAGTAAGCTCCTAACTTTTAAGAATTCACATTAGTTACATTAGCCGCAAAAATTTGTTTTTATCAGTGAGATTTTATAAAAAATGTTTAAAAACATTCAATATAGTATTTTTATTAGCGAATTTAATAGTGCAGTAAAATTTGATTGGAAAATAATAATCCTATAGAGGGTTTTGAGCATTAGTTTATTTAAGGAATTAATTCAAAGTAAATCGTAAATGGAGATAATGAGAGTAAAGCTCAGTGGCTTACATATATGAAAGAAGTTAAACAATAAGTTGCTGTCAATGCAACTGGATTCCAAGCCTTGATAACGTTAAAAATCGTTAAATTAAACAAATTAACCTTGATTGGTACTCACCTATCAAGGCTTTTTGTTTAATTTTATGATTATAAATGCAATTTGAGCCTTCTCGTTGGCTATAATAATTTAATTTAATATAATTACCTTGAATTAATTATGTTTTAATTCGAGATAATATTCAATTGAATGCCCAAGAACCACTTTGGATACATTAATACAGCATGGATAAAATAGTGCCGAACTATACAGCACTTCCATTTGCTAAGGAGGGAAATATTATGAAAAAAAATTTCTACACTACACTAAGAGAAAGACGTTCTTTCGATGGAATTAATGTACACCCCGTCAGCTTTCAATTCTCAAACTGCACGTTTAGTTGTATTAACAGGAGAAGCACATAATAATTTATGGGACATTACAACTGAAACATTAAGAAAAGTAGTGGGTGATGGAGATTTTTCTGGCTCTCAACAAAAAATGGATTCCTTTAGCGCAGGGTATGGAACAGTATTATTCTTTGAAGATGAAGCGATAGTTAAAACATTTCAAGAACAATTTGAACTATATGCTGAAAACTTTCCAATCTGGTCAAACCAATCATCAGGTATGCATCAATTAGTTGTATGGGCTGCATTGGAAGCAGAGGGATTAGGAGCATCTTTACAACACTACAATCCATTAATTGATGATGAAGTAAAAAAAGAGTGGAATATCCCTGACAATTGGAAACTTATTGCACAAATGCCATTTGGTAATCCAACTACTACACCAGGTGAAAAAGAATTCCAACCACTTGAAGATCGAGTGAAATTTTACAAGTAATTAACTGTTATGTATATATATTTTCTAAAATTAGTATCCTAACTATAGATAATATAGTGAAAAATAATAAGGAGATGACATCGTTGAGATTTCAAGACAAAGTTGTAATCGTAACAGGTGGAGCTAGCGGACTAGGAGAAGCTACAGCACTGGAGTTTGTCAAAGAAGGAGCAAAAGTAGTTATTGCGGATTTATCTGAAAAAGGACAAGCTTATTCTGATGAATTAAACGAACAAGGTTATAATACGATTTTTGTACAAACAAATGTGGCTAATGAAGATGATATTAAAAATTTACTATCTAAGACAGTTGAAAAATATGGTAAATTAGATGTCATGGTCGCTAATGCCGGTATTAATATTGAAGCCGATCTTCATGAATTAGATTTTGATAAATGGCAAAAAGTCATTGATGTAAATTTAACAAGTGTATATCTTTCAGATAAATATGCGATTGAACAATTCTTAAAACAAGGCAATGGCGGTGTAATTATAAATACTGGTTCCATTCATAGTCTTGTTGCCAGAGACGGTCTCGCAGCTTACTCAGCTTCAAAAGGTGGAGTGAAAATGCTTACTCAGCAAGTAGCGTCTAGATATAGCAAAGAGGGAATTCGCGCGAATGCCATCGCTCCAGGATATATTGAAACACCACTGATGAATACATTATCACAAGATGTAATTGATGGTTTAGTCGATCTTCATCCAATGGGTCGCTTAGGTAAACCTGTAGAAGTCGCAAAAACCGTTCTATTCCTTGCAAGTGAAGATGCTTCATTCATATCTGGTGCGATTTTACCAATTGATGGCGGCTATACTGCTGTTTAATATTATGAATAAAATCGTGACACATCTCATAAAAGTTTCATTCCTCCCCGTTTAATCATTCTTCCTCTAGGGAATATCTTTATTAAACCCTTGAGAGGATGATTCAGATGGATGGTTATGAAGATAAAATCGAAGGTAAAATGGACAAGACTAAAGGAAAAATAAAAGAAAAATATGGAGATATGACGGACGATAAAGGAAAAGTAATAGAAGGTAAGTTTGACAGAGCAAAAGGTGAAGCAAAAGATAAAATTGGAGATTTCAAAAAAGATCTCAATAAAAATAATGATCACTAATCACATAGTGAAGCATTAACGTTTGGCTACTCTTTCTTTAAAAAGCGATTAAGACTGTACGCTCTGTAGAAATTCACCGTATATCAATTCATTCAATGTAGATAAATTAGACTACTTATGGTATAATTTATCTAACTTAATATTTTGGTTTGAGAATAAATGAGAGACCACGATAATATTGTTGCATATAGCGGCTGTATTTCTTGTGGTCTCTTTTTTTATCCTTTTTTATAGAGATGGAGGGAATGAAATATGTATTTTTCTAACCTGAATAGAAACGTAATCACCAAAAAACTGGAAACAAATGATTTTGACGTATTAATTATTGGTGGTGGAATTACCGGTGCTGGAATTGCCCTTGATGCAGCTACGCGTGGTTTAAAAGTCGGCCTTTTTGAGATGAATGACTTTGCAAGCGGAACGTCAAGCCGCTCTACTAAATTAGTTCACGGAGGGCTCAGATATTTAAAGCAATTTGAATTTAAAGAAGTTGCCGAACTAGGGAGAGAAAGAGCTGTCGTATATGAAAACGGACCACATGTAACAATTCCTGAACGCATGTTGCTTCCTTTTCATCAAGGGGGAACATTTGGTAAAACAATGACCTCACTTGGACTTACAATGTATGACTTTTTAGCACAAGTGAAGAAGAGCGAACGTCGGGTAATGATTTCAAGAGAAGAAGTAATCGAAAAAGTTCCTTTTATTAAGTCTCAAGGTTTAAAAGGTGGAGGCGTCTATGTAGAGTATCGGACAGATGATGCGCGTCTTACCCTTGAAGTAATGAAAGCTGCACATGAAAAAGGTGCATCTATTCTTAATTATGCAGAGGTTACAGACTTTTTATATGATAAAAATAAAAAAATCAGTGGATTACAGGTTAAAGATAAGGTAAGTAATAAAACAATTGATGTACGATCTCAAGTTGTCATTAATGCTAGTGGTCCATGGGTTGATTCGTTACGCAAGCTGGACTATACACGAAATAATAAACATTTGAAGCTCTCAAAGGGTGTTCATATTGTTTTTGATGCCTCTAAGTTTCCTTTAGAACAGGCGGTATATTTTGACACCCATGATAAACGAATGGTATTCGCAATTCCTCGGGACGGGAAAACTTACGTTGGAACGACAGATGACTTTTACGATGGGGATCCTGGTGATATGCATGTCCTTGAAGAGGAAGTTGATTACTTATTAAAAGCGATCAAAGATATGTTCCCTTCGATTCAATTATCGGAAAAAGATGTGGAATCAAGCTGGGCTGGGGTTCGTCCACTTATTCATCAGGAAGGAAAAGATCCTTCAGAAATATCAAGAAAAGATGAAATTTGGGAATCTGAATCCAATCTCATTACAATAGCTGGTGGTAAATTAACTGGATATCGTAAAATGGCTGAAACAATTGTTGATTTACTCTATAAAAAATACATTTCACACGAAAAGTTCACCCATCCGACTTGCCAGACGAAAAACCTTCCGATATCTGGTGGAAATGTTGGCGGTTCTAAAGGTTGGAGCGTCTTCAAAGAAGAATGGCTCAATACATTAAAAACCAAAGGGGTAAGTGAAACAGAAGCACTTAATTTAATTCATCTTTTTGGTTCCAATATTCAACAAGTCATCCCCTATTTAAATGAAAATGACTCACAGCTTCCTGACGCTATTTTCGGTAAGTTAATGTACTCGCTATATTATGAAATGGTTTTAAATCCGGTTGATTTCTTTTATAGAAGAACAGGTGAATTGTTATTTAATATCGAAGAAGTTCGTAAATGGAAGGACGAAGTAATCCAAACGATGGCCAATAAATTCGATTGGTCTGATGAAGAAAAAGTACAACAAACAGAATTCTTAGAGAAATATATACACACTGCAAGCAATTTTAGTTAAAAAAGAATTGAATGTTCCAATGTTAGTAGTATATTATTAAGATAAACACAAGATGATTTCATCAAACTTTAAGGAGAATCTATTACATGAGTGTTATATCTTACGCATTGAAAAGAAACCCACTAATCGCTTCGTTAACGGATACAAACGATTTGGATAAGGTTCTCGATTCTGATTGTAATATTATTATATTAATACAATCAGATATTGGTACGCTAAAAGAGATTGTCGATAGAATTAGAGAGACGGATAAGCTTATCTTTGTACATTTAGACTTAACGAAAGGTTTAAAAAGAGACGCTTCTGGAGTTAAGTTTTTATCCGAGTTTGTTGGAGTCGATGGAATAATTACTACGCATACAAATTTAATTCAAGTAGCTAAACAATATAATCTTTTAACGATTCAACGCGTTTTTATTCTTGATACCGCATCAATCAAACAAGGAATCAAATCAATTAATAGTTCGAAGCCTGATGCCGTCGAGATTTTACCAGGGGTCGTTGTCCCCCACATTCAAAATTATCTTAAATCTTTATCTGACCAGACTATTATTGCAGCCGGACTAATTCATTCTGAAGATGAGATTCAACATATTTTACAAAATGGAGCACAAGGTGTTTCAAGCAGTTCTCTAGGTTTATGGAATAAAGAGTAATAAAAAGGGAGATAACAGTTGTTATCTCCCTTCTACTTCTATTCCTTTGACTCCTTCGATTGCTTTAATTTTATAGTAATACTTCATTATTCCACCATTTCGCTCATCTAGTGTACAGCGTAATTCAACTTTTAATTGTTCTTCTCTTCCACTGATTTTTACGTTTCTCAAATCGCCGACAATTTTACTAATCTCATTAAAAATATACCCTGTGATATTTTCATCGTCTTCGATATAGACTGTCAAATTAATTTCCGTTTCTCGTAGAGTTTTCGGGCCAATTTTCGCCACAATATAGGGCAAAAAACGAACACTTAAAACTAAGATTACAATTCCAAATGTTACTTCTTTAAAGTACCCAGCTCCTGTTGCAATCCCCATCCCAGATGCCGTCCAGACAATTGCTGCCGTTGTTAAGCCTGATATGACATCATTGTTTCTTCTTAAAATAACACCTGCACCTAGAAAACCAACCCCACTAACAATTTGAGCAGATAAACGCATCGGATCTGATCTAATTAATGGATTATCATATTGGATCATCGATGCCTCAATCGAAATAATAGTTAATAAACAACTCGTTACAGAAATAACTACACATGTTTTTAACCCAAGGGGTTTATGTTTCGACTCTCTCTCGATTCCTAATACTAATCCAGCTACAGCAGCAATCAGTAATTTAATTAATTCCTCTGACATCTTATCTCACTCCATTTCTACCAGTCTTTATTACCTCCAAATTGATGTTCGAAACAGATCAGCAACTACTTTTCAATTAAAACAAATCTGGTAATTGGGCGATTGATTTTATCGTATAATCTGGATAATATTTTGTGTCCTCAGGGATTATTTCATCGTAAGCACGTATCCAAATTGCTTGCATATTAGATTGTTTTCCTAGCCTAACGTCTGTATTTAAACGATCCCCCACAACGACACAATCGTTAGCTTCTTCACCTAGCTGTTGAATGAGTAAGTCTCCTAATATTTTTGAAGGCTTTCCAATTACTTTTTCTAACTTTCTAGAAGTAGAAGTTTCCAAAGCGGCAATAATTGCCCCCGAGTCGATGAGACCACCGTCCGGTGTGGGACAAACTGCATCTGGATTTGTTGTAATAAAGTTGGCCCCATTATTGAGCGCTCGATAGGCGATCATTAATTTTTCATAGTATAAATCCGTATCAAAACTGACTAATACAGTATCTGCCGTATCATCGTTTACCACATTAATCTTCTTTTCATTAAGTTCGGATAAAAGTTGATCCTCCCCGATAACAAAAATTTTGCCGTACTGTTCATTCTGCGCTAAATAACTAGCTGTTATTTGAGCGGAAGTAATAATTTCATCAAACGTCGTCTCTATCCCCAAACGTTGAAGTTTTTCCAGATAAAAACGTCTACTAAAGCGTGGATTATTCGTTACGAATCTTACTTTTGCGTTACTCTCCCGTACCCATTGTAACGATTCTTTCGCTCCTTCAATCAGATGATCGCCTAAATAAATTGTACCGTCTAAATCAAAAATAAATGCTTTTGGAATCTTTTGCAATCGTTATACACCGTCCATTTCTATTTACAATACATACAAAAACCCCTTGGGTAAAAAATAGCAACATGGAGTAGCCATGTAACGCTATTTATTCACAAGGGGTCTCATCATCTCTCACCCATCAGTTATCGTTATACAGTTATTTTCATTTGATCATATGCAATTAGGATAGAATTTTTTTCATTATTTTTTTCAAACGTCTTATATACTTTATCATAAGGCTCATAATCACTTAAGTGAACAAAAATGATTTTCTCAATTTTTTCTAACTCATATTTTGTCAACACTTCTTCCATACTTGAATGAAATTTTGTTATGTTTTGAGCTGTCGTTGCTTCATGAATTAAAATATCAATATAATTATATTCATTTAGATGTTCATTTATTTCAGTATCTGCAGAATATACGATTCTTTTTTCTTTATAGATAAACTCATACCCCACTGTAGGAATAGAATGTTTTGCTGGAAATGTCCCTACTTTTATGTCATCTGTCTGTATAATTACAGATGGTTCTTCTCCATTAAATGGTATAAGCTGGATATCAAATTGAATCCCCCACTCATCAATTTGAATCGTATCCATCCAACGCTTCAGCTGTTCCTCATTTTGCTTCTCCGTATAAATGAATAACGGTTCTGTTCGCCCTTCAAGCCACATTCCCCATAATAATGAAGGAAGTCCATATATATGATCAATATGTATATGAGTTAAAAGGATACTGTCAATTTCTCGAGAAGATTTATTTATTTCTTTTAATCTTCTCACTGGATTTCCACTCACATCTACTAAAATATTTTTATCATCATAAGAAAACAAAAAAGATGTATTATCTCGTTCCGAACTTGGGAAAGCACTCCCTGTCCCAAGAAAATAAATCATTGCCATATGGAAAGTCCCCCTACTTTATTCCTGAATGCATAAAGCTTGAAACAAACTGCTTTTGGAAAATAAAGAAGGCTATCAATAAAGGTAGAATAACGGTTACCGTTCCTGCTGTAATGACTCCCCACTGTGCCCCTGTTTCAAATGCTTGCGCAAATAAAGCTAATCCAACTGTTAGTGGACGGTTATCAACGGAATCCGTAATAATTAACGGCCACATAAAGTTACTCCAATGTGTACTTACCGAAACAAGTGCAAAGGCTACGTACGTCGGTCGAGCGGCTGGAATATATACATGCCATAGCGTTTGCCACCAACGGCTTCCATCCATTTTGGACGCTTCATCCAACTCGTAAGGTACTTGTTTAAATGTCTGTCTCATTAAAAACATTCCGAATGCAGAAGCCCAATATGGCATCATCACAGCTAATTTCGTATCAACTAACCCTAACTGAGCCATAATTTGATAGTTTGGAAATAATAATATTTCCGGTTGAATCATTAACTGTATTAAAAACGCTATGAATAAAATTTCTTTTCCTTTAAAATTGACTCGCGCAAATGCATAAGCAGCAAGAGTGATTGTCAGTAATTGTACAATTAACACTCCAAATACGATGATTAACGTATTCAAATAATATTTTAAAAATGGTGCTGCTTCCCAAGCCTCTTTGAAGTTATTCAAGGTTGGATTTTTTGTCCAGAATGGATTAGATCCGCTTATAATCTCACCTGATGGCGAAATAGATGTAATAAAAACCCATATTAGTGGGATAAAAAATAATAGTCCTAAGAAAATGAGTAAACAATAGTTGAGTATTTTCCCCAAAATAATAGCTTCCTTTCCTAATAATGAATTCTTTTATCAAGATAAAAGTAATTAAAAGCTGTTACTGACAATAATATTGCTATTAGAATAATTGTTAATACAGCAGCTTTTCCTAAGTCCCAATTTGTAAATGCCACTTCATAAATGTAATAAAGAAGTAAATTGGTAGCATTATCAGGGCCACCCTTTGTCATAATGTATAAATGGTCAACATTCTTAAATGAGTTTGTAATTGCAACAATCATAACAAAGAGAGTTGTCGGCATAAGCAGTGGAAATGTTATATTTTTAAACATTTGAAACGGTTTTGCTCCTTCGATTAAAGCAGCTTCATAAACATCTCCAGGTAGATTTTGTAATCCTGCCAAATAAAAGATCATATAAAAACCGGCATCTTTCCAAATAATCATAAATATAATTGCAAACATAGCAAGATTTGGACTACCTAACCAGTTAGGTCCCTGGATACTCAAAAAGTCTAAGAAGCGATCCATTAAACCGTATTTAGGTGTATAAACAAATAACCAAATATTCGCAACAGCTATTAAAGGAATTAATGTAGGATAAAAGAAAGCTGTTCGTAAGAAAGAACTCCCTTTAATGTTTTTATTTACCCAAATAGCTAAATACATTGCTAAAAAGATACTTGTTGGTACTGTGCCAATTAAAAATAGAATGTTGTTTAGTAATACTTTACGAAATAATTCGTCTGAAAAAACATTTTTGTATTGATCAAGTCCTGAAAACTGCAACCTAGTTAAAGGACCACTATAAAAACTTAATTTAATTGACTTGATGACAGGATAAAATGTAAATAACGACAAGAAAATAAATGATGGAATTAAAAGAGAATAACCAAATAAATTTTCTTTCATACTAACCGATAACCCTTTTTTAGGTTTCTGATGAGCCATAATAAAACTAAATACCTCCAATTAGAGACTGGGACAAAAGCTAGAAAGAGTTTATTGAAACACGAATGATTACGTTTATAATAGTCGCTACAGAAATACGGTTCGTGTTTCATATCTACTATTTTGTTTTGTCCCAACCTCCTATTATATTGTCGCTTTTTTATAAAGCTTAGCGCTTCCATTTTTCTATATTTTGAAAGAAAAAACTTGCCGCATCATTAAGATAACTAGTTGAATAAATACCTAAAAGACTGCAGCAAGTTGTCACCGGAAATATCTCTATACGTAAGCTATAGAACGTTCTAAAGCTTACGTATATATAACAGGAACATTTCTTTCATTCATTAAAATCCTTTTTCTCTCTAGGATTTTTTTCGTTCATTTAAACTGCTAATCTTGGAACGGTTCTAATATTTTATCAGCTTCTTCTTGGGCATTTTTTAACCCGTCTTCTACAGAAGTGTTGCCTGTTAGAATCGACTGAAGTGCATCATTAAATAATTTTTGAATTTCACCGTTTTGGTATGTTGCTAATTCACTATCTGCGTATTCTAATTGCTCACGAGCAACAGTTGATTCAGGGAATACTTCTGTATATTCCTTTAAAGCTTCTGTTTCATAAGAAGATTCTCTTGTTGCAACATAGCCAGTATCAATTGACCACTGTGCAATAGTCTCTGGTTCTGTTAAGAATTCCATAAATTTAATTGCTGCTTCACGATTTTCTTCTGGAATATCTTTAAATAAGTAGATATTTCCTCCACCTGTAGGGGAACCATATTGATTATTTGCTGGTAAGAAAGAAACACCAAAGTCAAATTCAGCATTTTCTTTTACATTTGTTAAGTTTCCTGTTGTATGGAACATCATTGCTGTGTTTCCACTTAAGAAATCTGAAGGAACGGTTGCCCATTCAATGATTCCTTCAGGCATAATTTTATGTTCATTTCCTAAATCTAACCAGTATTCCATCGACTCTTTCACATATGGAGCATCAAAATAAACTTCTTTACCATCTTTCGACATGATGTTTTCTTCCGTCTGTAGTGCTAAAGCTTGAAGCATCCAATATTGGTATCCAGTACTTGGAATTTCTAAGCCCCACTGCGTTTTTCCTTCATCAATGGTTAATTTTTTACCGTACTCAACTAGTTCATCCCAGTTGGCAGGTGGCTTTTCAGGATCGAGTCCTGCTTCTTTAAATGCATCTTTATTGTAATATAATACGATTGTACTTCTTTGGAATGGTAAGCTATATACGCTACCGTCAATCGATGAGTTTTCCATGAAAGCACCATAAAAATCATCTAAATAAGCTTGATCAAATAAAGGTGTTAACTCTTCAATAACATCATTTTCTAATAAAGTAAATAAGTCAATCGAGAATAATACAGCTAATTCTGGTGCATTACCACCATGTACTGCTGCCATTACTTGTGTCATCGTTTCTTCATAACTTCCACCAAACTTTGCGTTCACCTTAATATCCGGATTATCTTCTTCAAAATCAGCTACTAGATCATCAACTAAATTTGCGATTGGTCCACCAACTGCTACCGGGAAGTAGAAATCGATTTCAGTTTTATCGCCACTTTTCTCTTTCTTCTCACTTGCACTATCCCCACCGCCACAGGCTGCTAAAAATACGACAAGTAAGACAGATAATAAAAGCATTAACCCTTTCCTCATTAACCCCACTCCTTTTTTTGGAAGTAAAAAATCCCCATGGTTAAATAAATTGATTGCACACCAATTTATGAAACACATGGGGGTTCTCTCTACTCCAACCCAATAATATTATTTCCTTCATTTTATATGAATAGAAAAATTATGTCAATATACCTAAATATTTAATTTATGTAAATAGAAATTAAATATTTTTTATTATCTGAACTATTCTCGCTTCTAGATTCTACAAGCTTCGTACAATTGTTCTTTCACTCCGAACAATTACGTATAACTTTTTTATATTGTTCGTTTAAAATCGCTCTCAAAAGGAATAGATATGTAAAACAGAATATCGTTTTTATTTTTGGAAATGCTAAAGAAGAATAGTTTAAAAAGTTAGAGGAGGCAAATAAAATGGCACGAATCGGAGTTGAACCGGCACTTTCAAATGTAAAAAAAGCATTAAAGGAAATGGGACATGAAGTAGTAGAAATTCAATCCGAGGAGGATGCTACAGGTTGTGATAGCATTGTTATCTCAGGTTCAGACAAGGATATGATGGGAATTGCCGATGTTGCAATCGAAGGTTCTGTAATTAATGCCGAAGGATCAACATTAGATGAAATCTGCGAAATGGTTGAAAAAAGAGTACATTAAGTAAACATGATATAAAAGTCCACACCGCTAAATGGTGTGGATTTTTTAATTCATAGACATTATTTCAAGAAGAAAACAATCGTAATAAAAACTTAACATCTAATTTCCTTGGTAGGTGTTTATGAATGGTTAGTAAGGGGGATGTAATTTAGTAACTTTATACATGAAGCTAACTTCTTCTTTTACTTTACTTAAAACAAATTTACATAGAGTATTTTGTAAAATCTTGAAATACCGTAAACACCTTTTTCTAAAATTATCTTTAGGGGTGACGATTATGAAAGGCATTGTATTAGCAGGCGGAACAGGTTCACGTCTTTTGCCGAGTACGAATAGTACAAATAAACATTTGCTGACTATCTATGATAAGCCGATGATTTACTACCCGATTTCCGTTTTAATGTTAGGAGGAATTACCGATATTCTTATTATTTGTACGAAAGAAGATCAATCTCGTTTCCAAGACTTATTAGGCGATGGAAGTTCATTTGGCATTCAACTTTCATATGAAATCCAAGAGGAACCAAATGGAATTCCTGAAGCATTAACCATTGGAGAAAAATTTATTGGGACAGACGATGTTACGCTTATCCTTGCAGATAACATCTTCTTTGGCCAAGGGTTTACAAATGTCATTCGGCAAGCGATTCGCGATAATCAGCATGCTACCATTTTCGGCTATCGTGTAAAGGATCCACAACGATTTGGTGTCATTGAGTTCGATGAGCAGCAAAATGTTATTTCACTTGAAGAAAAACCGGAGCAACCTAAATCTGATTTTGCCGCAACAGGATTATATATTTACGATCATCAAGCAGTTAAGATGGTGAAGAAATTATCATTCTCTAAACGAGGGGAACTGGAAATAACCGATTTAAATAAATTATATCTTGAAAAAGGACAATTGAAGGTGCAGTTACTTGGGCGTGGGTTTGCTTGGATGGATGCAGGTACCCATGAAGCTTTGTTTGAAGCCTCAGCATTCGTTAAAAGTATTCAAGACCGCCAAGGGTTCAAAGTTGCCTGCCTTGAAGAAATTGCATACTATCTTGGGTTTATTTCGAAAGAGGACCTTTATGAAATCGGAAAGCGAATGGAAAACAATGAATACGGAACATATTTATTGGAACTGGCAGAACGAAAACATACCCAACAATATTGGGATGAATCCATACATTATCCCCACTTGAGGCCGGTAAGACATGGATAATTCTAAGCCAACATTGTTAATAACCGGTGGTGCAGGGTTTATCGGTTCTAATTTTGTTACGTATTTTACGAAAAAACACCCGGACAAACAGCTTATTAATATCGATAAATTAACGTATGCCAGTTCCGTAGATTACATCGCAAATCTACCCAATAAAAATTATACATTTATTCAAGGTGATATTACGGATGTTAAATTCGTTAATGAGTTATTTAATTCCTTTACAATTACAGGAATCATTAACTTTGCTGCCGAGTCACACGTAGATCGTTCGATCAATTGTGCAAAAACATTTATGGCAACCAATGTATACGGTGCATTTAATTTGATAAATAGTGCCAAAACACATTGGGAAAAACAAGGAAACATACATACTAATCGATTTCATCAAATCTCAACTGATGAAGTATACGGTTCACTCGGAGCTAATGGAAGTTTTCATGAAGATACACCATATGATCCACGCAACCCTTATAGTGCCTCTAAAGCGAGTGCTGATTTAATTGTAAAAAGTTTCGCTTATACGTACGGAATGAATGTCGTCATTTCGAGTTGTTCTAATAATTATGGACCGAATCAACATAAAGAAAAGTTTATTCCGACGATTATTTCAAAAGCAATAAAGAAAGAAGAAATTCCTATTTACGGAGATGGCGAGAATATCCGTGATTGGCTTTATGTGATGGACCATTGCCGAGCAATCGACTTAATATTTCATCATGCAAATCGTTTAGATAAATATAATATTGGTGGAAATTGTGAACAGACCAACAATACGATTGCTAAAAAAGTATGCGCTCTACTTGATGAACATCCGCTTACGAAAAAAGATGGATTTAAACATGAACAATTAATAACGTATATAGATGATCGTCTAGGTCATGACCGTAGATATTCAGTTGACGATTCAAAGTTAAGGAAAAATCTAGGGTGGAAACAAAAAGTTATGTTAGAGGAAGGGTTAGAAAAAACAGTGGACTGGTATGTGAGAAAATGGAAAGAAAAAATATGTTAATCTCTGTCGTCATCCCCGTATACGGGTGTAATCATTGTTTACTTGAATTAACAGAACGAATTTCCCAAACATTAGAGGAAATTACAGATGCATATGAAATTATTTATATCAATGATGGAAGCCCTGATGATTCATGGTCGACTATCGTGAGTTTATGTAAATTAGATTCAAGAATTAAAGGAATCCATTTATCACGTAATTTTGGCCAACATCATGCCATCACGGCTGGTCTTGATTATGCCCGTGGTAAATGGATTGTTGTGATGGACTGTGATTTACAAGATCGTCCAGAAGAAATCCGGAGATTGTATGAAAAAGCTCAAGAAGGTTATGATGTCGTTTTTGCTTCAAGAGAAGAACGTCAAGATTCATTGATAAAAAAACAGAGTTCAAAATATTTTTATAAAATTTATAACTATTTAGCAAACCAATCAAGTGACCATCAGGTTGCCAACTTCAGTATTAGCTCTCATAGAGTAATAGAGGGTTTTCGCAAAATGAGAGAACAAAATCGAATTTTTCCATTATTTATCCAATGGATGGGATTCAAAACTGCCTATCTACCTGTTAAACACCAACAACGAAGAGCTGGAAAGTCTTCCTATAGCTTTAAAAAGTTAATTATTTTAGCGACCGATGTAATTATTTCTCAATCCAACAAACCACTTCGCTTTTCGATTCAAGCAGGTTTGTTCATTGCTTTTTTTTCATTTTTATATGGGGTCTACTTGTTTATACGTTATTTTTTCTTAGCCAAACAAGTTCCCGGTTGGACCAGTTTAATGGTTTCCATTTTCTTTTTTGGCGGGTTGATTTTATTCAATCTAGGCATTATCGGCCTTTATTTAGGTAAAGTTTTCAACGAAACAAAAGCCCGTCCACTATATTTAATAAAAGATGAACGCAACATACTTGTCGAAGGAGATGATATTCATGAACGGGTTGAAACCGACTCCCTGGGATAAGAGAACGTTTCACATCGATACGTACGAAGTGATTGATATAAATGAAGATACATTGAAGTTAACAGATGAGTTAGAAGGCCATTATACATTAAAAATTGATCCATTAACAAACCATCAGATTGTACATGAACATGGTTTTTATTATGTAGACTCTTTAATTGAACCGCGGTGCAATAGAGAAAATCTACAACTCTTTCACCGGAATACTGTCTTTTTAACTAATGATTATGAACCGGAAAAATTGTTAGATATCGCTGCTACTACTTTTGAACATGGCCGCTTTCATAGGGACTTTAACATCCCAAATAAATTGGCAGACGAGAGATACATGCGATGGGTAAAAGACCTAATTGATGAAGACTGTATGTATGCCCTTGTTTATGACGAAAAAGAAGTAGGATTTTATGGGTTTAAAGATGATGCTGTTTTGCTATTAAGTATCGATCCTGCTTACCAAGGAGCAAAACTGGCAAAACCATTTACGAGCATGGCTGTAAAAAAACAGTTTCAACAAGGATATGATCAGTTAAAAACATCAATTTCGGCAGCAAATTTAAAGTCTTTAAATTTGTTTCTACAACTTGGTTTTACCTTACATAAAACAGTTGATGTGTATCATAAGTTAAACAGCGAATCATTAAAGGATGTGTAAGATTGGGATATATGTATATAGCTTTAACAATCGGCTTTACTGTCTACGGTCAACTCATACTCAAATGGCGTATCGACCAAGTTGGGAATTTACCAGACCAAACTGTAAGTAAATTGATCGCGATAATTACTTTATTAATTGATCCATTTATTTTATCCGGATTACTATCCGCTTTCATTGCATCTCTTTTTTGGATGGCGACAATGACTAAATTTGATATTAGTTATGCTTACCCATTTATGAGTTTATCCTTTGCGCTTGTGTTTCTTTTGTCTGCCTTTCTGTTCGCTGAACCTGTCACCATTCAGAAAGTGGTTGGACTCGCATTTATTGTAGTGGGAATTTTTATTTCAAGTCAAAGTATATGAGGTGATGAAATGATCCCTTTTAATAAACCTGCAATTCTTGGTGAGGAAATACATATGATAGAACAAGCATTACACCAAGAAAAATTGTCAGGAAATAATACATACACGAATAAATGTATTGAACTCCTTAAAGAAATTACAATGTGTAAAGAGGCGCTACTTACCCCATCCTGTACAGCTGCTTTGGAAATGTGCGCCTTACTCATCGATGTGGAAGAAGGCGATGAAATTATTATGCCATCTTATACATTTGTCTCAACAGCAAATGCTTTTGTGCTCCGTGGTGCAAGCATTCGCTATGTAGATATCGATCCATACACTATGAATATTACTGCTGAATCAATAGAACATGCCATTACAACTAAAACAAAAGTAATCGTCGTCGTGCATTACGCAGGTGTTGCATGTGAAATGGATCAAATTATGAAACTGGCAGCTACTTATCGTTTATGGGTCATTGAAGATGCGGCCCAGGCCTTACAAAGTAAGTATAAGGACTCTCCTCTCGGTTCCATCGGACATTTAGCTACGATTAGTTTTCATGATACGAAAAACTATACGTGTGGAGAAGGTGGTGCACTATTAATCAATGATGACCGTCTAGTAGAACGTGCTCATATTATTCAAGAAAAAGGCACAAATCGAACGGCTTTTAAAGAAGGAAAAGTAGACAAATATACGTGGAGAGATATTGGCTCCTCCTATTTATTAAATGAATTAAGTGCTGCCTTTCTATACGTTCAGTTAGAAAATGCCGATAAAATTTATACAAACAGAATGAACGCGTGGGTACAATATGATGAAAAACTGGCAGAATTAGCAGGTCAAGAAAGAATTGAAAAACCTGCTGTCCCTCCCTTTTCTGTCCATAATGCTCATCTGTTTTTTATTAAAACAGCAGACAAAGATGAAAGAACTAAGCTAATGAATTTTTTACAAAATAAAAAAATTCAAACGACGTCTCATTATGTACCACTCCATACTTCTGTTGCCGGGAAAAAATTCGGTATCTTCGTTGGAAATGATCGCTATACAACAAAAGAAAGTGAACGTCTAATTCGTTTACCACTTTTTTATGGGATATCAGAGAAGGATGTTACGTATGTCACAGAACAGATCTATACCTTTTTTTCATAAAGGGCTATTTATTACTGCCATTCTTATTATTCTTGCGTATGTGTCTCCTTATTATTTTTTAGGAGAACATACGCATATTCGGGTTCATGATAATTTAGATTCAAATATAGTCTGGTATAAAGTATTAGCTGAGAGCGGAATGATTTTTGCTGGACCGGATGCAGTTTTGCCCAATATAATAAACGGCCTGCCCCGTAGTGCCCTCCCTTCTGCTTTAGATGGTGTAGTATGGCTCTATGTAGTATTTCCGCCGTTTGTCGCTTATTCTATTAGTCAAACAATTATGCGAATTACAGCTTTTATCGGCATGTATTATTTACTTCGGACTTATATCCTATCTGATGATCAAAGATCGAATGATATAATTATCATCGGTGTTTCGGTTTGTTTTGCACTTTTACCATTTTGGCCGTCTGGAATGCTATCCATTGCAGGCTTACCACTTGCAACATATCTTTTTCTTTCCATTCGTGAAAAACAGTTTCAAGCACCGATACACCATTGGATCATCCTATTTATCATTCCTTTTTTTGCTAACTTTATTTTAACGTTCTTTTTCTACTTAACAATCATTGGCCTTCTATTCTTATATGATTTTTGGAAAGAAAAACGGTTTAATCTCGGTTTTTTTGTAGCCATTTGTACAATGATTTCAATTTTTTTAATAAAAAATTATTTACTTATTTACTCCATGTTTATTACTGGTGACACTGACTCTCACCGGAAAGAGCTTGATCTTGGCTATAATAATCTCGGACAGACATTTCAATTATTGAAAAAAAACATTATCTATAGCCATACCCATGCTCTTGATGTTCATGAAACGGTCATTTTACCTGTTATTTTAATTAGCATTATAATTGCTCTTTTTAAAAAAAGATCTATTCATTTCTTAATCAAACTGTTCCTTTTAAATATCCTTTTCTCCGTCATTTATAGCTTTTGGTACTGGGAAGGATTACGGATAATAAAAGACCATTTCTCTTTTTTCAATGAATTTAACTTCGGCCGTTTTCATTTATTGCGCCCATTCTTATGGTATATGATGTTTGCCATTGCTCTATCAATTATTTGGAAAAACATAAAATGGGGATCCATTATCGTCTCCGCTGCACTCATTATTCAACTGAGTCAGTTATTTTTACTAACAGAAGAGATTAAATATCGTCAAGTTGGAACACCTACTTTTGCAGAGTTTTATGATGAAGATTTATTTCGGCAAATAAAAGAATATATCGGAGAACCGCCCGATCGTTACCGTGTCGCAAGCCTTGCTCTGCATCCAACTATTGCACAGTATAATGGTTTTTACACATTAGATACGTACAACAATACCATTCCACTTACATATAAACATGAGTTTCGAAACATCATTGCACCAGAATTAGAGAAAAACAAGACACTTCAGAAGTATTATGATACTTGGGGTAGCCGACTTTATCTATATAGCGATGATATTGGCAAAAAGTATGTTTATAAAAAAGGCAGTAAGACAAAGATTGAAAACTTAGACCTTAACTTAGAAGCATTTAAATCACTTGGAGGAAAATATATTTTATCCGGACTACCAATTAATAATGCAGAGGAATTGGGAGTCAATTTTGAAGGGAGTTTTACAACCGAGAACTCCTATTGGGAAATTTATTTGTATGAAGTTCCTTAATTTGAATGGAAGTTGAACATGTTAGTGCGACAGTCGATTAGATGCGCTGAAAGTTGCTCGAGTTAACCCGAAAGTTGAGCGAATGAACTGAAAGTCGCGCGAGTTGAGGCGAAAGTTGAGCGAATGAACTGAAAGTTGCGCGAGTTAATGCGAAAGTTGAGCGATTGAACTGAAAGTCGCGCGAGTTAAGGCGAAAGTTGAGCGATTGAACTGAAAGTCGCGCGAGTTGAGGCAAAAGTTGAGCGAATGAACTGAAAGTTGCTCGAGTTAATGCGAAAGTTGAGCGAACGCACTAAAAGTTGCTCGAATTAATGCAAAAGTTGAGCGATTGAACTGAAAGTCGCGCGAGTTGAGGAGAAAGTTGAGCGATTGAACTGAAAGTTGCTCGAGTTAATGCGAAAGTTGAGCGAACGCACTAAAAGTTGCGCGAGTTAAGGCGAAAGTTGAGCGAACGCACTAAAAGTCGCGCGAGTTGAGGAGAAAGTTGAGCGATTGAACTGAAAGTCGCGCGAGTTAACGAGAAAGTTGAGCGAATGCACTGAAAGTCGCGCGAGTTAAGGCGAAAGTTGAGCGAACTCACTAAAAATTGCTCGAGTTGAGGCGAAGATAGCTTATCTTTTTACAAAACTATAGTTTACATTTAGACATCCAATTATAATATCAATAAATTAAAAAATCCGAACTGATTCAAACTCTAAGCCAGAGTGTACAGTTCGGATTAACTCTATATTTATAAAATTTATTTAAGTTTCTTTGCGTTTACGCTAATCGTTTAATTCTTTCCTCTAAATCTGGGTGAGTTGAGAACATTGTTGCAAATTTCTTTTTCCCATTAATTTTCATCGTAGCAACTGCTGTATCTTCCCCGCCAACTGTTGCTCGATCAGCATATGCACGTAAACTTTCTAGCGCATGTCTCATTTTATCGCGCCCTGCTAAATCTGCGCCGCCTCTATCCGCATGAAACTCTCGGTGACGTGAGTAGGCAAATACGACAAGACTGCCGAGAATAGAAAATAGTAGTTGGAAAACAATAATTGCGACGAAATGAACGATTGGTGCAATTTCGCTTCGTACAAATTGAGAAGCAATATAGGCAACAATACGTGATAAGAATACAACAAATGTATTCACAACTCCTTGAAGAAGCGTCATCGTAACCATATCTCCATTAGCGATATGAGCTACCTCGTGTGCAATGACTCCTTCGATTGCATCATCATCCATTTCATTTAAAAGCCCTGCAGAAACCGCTACTAAAGAACTTTTCTTAGAAGGTCCAGTTGCAAACGCATTTACTTCCGGCGAATGATAAATTCCCACTTCTGGCATATGGACAAGACCTGCCGCTCTCGATAAGCGATGTACCTTTTCAACTACCATCGCTTCATACTCGTTTTCTGGGCGCTCAGGATCAATCACTTTTACTCCCATCATTTTCTTAGCTGTCCATCTTGAAATTAAAAGTGAAATAAATGAACCTGTAAAACCGATAACCGCACTAAAAATCAATAACGAACCAAAATTAATATTTCCGTATTGATCAATATAATGACCTATTGGAAGTATTGTAAAAATAATACTAATCGTCAATAAAACTAATACGTTTGTTAATAAAAAATAAAAAATCCTCTTCCCCATCTTGTTCCTCCTTATTATCTATACTAATTATTTTATAACATCTTACATAAAATATGAACTTATATTAAGAGATTTATAAGGTGAGCGATAGAAATGAATCATTGGAACTAGCTATTTCCAATAAATTTACGTAAAACCCTACTCTTGGCATAGGTCAGATGTACATCAACTTATAGAGCTCTCATCTATATACCTTCTATTTGTGGGTCTTGATTAAAAGAAAATAAACTTTCGAATAGAAGTTTTTTTCTTTCTTCACGGGGGATAAATTGGCGAATATTATGTTCATCAAATCCGACTTGTAATTTATTATCATCAAAAATTAACGGATGACGAACCAATCTCGGAAACTCCTGGATCAGTTTATACAATTTTTTTAACGGTAAAGTTTCTAAGTTTAAATCTAATTCTTTATATATTTTTGATCTCGTCGAAATAATCTCTTCTGTACCAGCTTCTGTTAAACGTAGAATATGTTGAATTTCGTCAACAGATAAAGGATGCCTCATTATATCTCGGTAAATATAAGGAATATTATGTGCGTTAAACCATCGCCTTGATTTTCTTGTAGATGCACACGAAGATCCATATACTTTTATTTTCATCATTAAATCAACCTTTCAAAAGAAATATAGTTTATTTTCATAAGGTAATAGACTATTTCTTAACAAATCCACGTTTCAACAAATTAATTTGTGTCGTATAATTATAGATCACTTCTTCATTCGTCAGGTCCTTAGCGAACTTTCGGACAATGTTTTCCAACATGATCATCGAAACGATTTGCACCATTTGAAATAGTTCACAGTCATTTTCAATGTTTAACAGATCACGATTAATTAATTGTTTATACACGGAATAATGCTTGTTCATCCCACTGTAGTTGATACTTTTAAGAAATGTTTTCTCTATTTTATAGTTCATGTTTAAAAATACATTTTTATAAAAATTGCGAATTCCTTCATCGTCCATCTCTACTAACATCGAATGAAACATCTCTTTAATAGATTCAAAAATATCTCCATTATTTTTATTTAAGGAGGCAATAAATTCATCTTGTCTTTTAGCAGCATGCTCATTTAAAAGATAAAAATAAAGATCTTCTTTATCGTCAAAATACTGATAAAAACTTCCTCTTGGTATTTCAGCATCTTTTACAATATTTGCAACAGAAGCCTTTCCTAACGAGACCCGGGAAAACTCTTTTGTTGCTGCTGATAATAATATTTGCCTTTTTTCTTCCGGCAAATTGAAAAAAGTTTGTCTCGGCAATTTCATCCTCCTGTACTATAAGTGACACTGTGTCATTCAATAATTTTAGTATAAATGACACCATGTCACTTGTCAACGACTCTATGACAAGGTGTCACTATTTTGTCAAAATTATATTTTTAGTATGATATGAAAAAAACGAATCTATTCGGAATATCAACGAGTAGATTCGTTCTGTATCAAAACGGTTCACTTATTTTCATTACAATTTATTATTCGGCAATTTATCAAATAAGACGAGCGAAAAAGTAGCAATTGGGCCAAGCATTAAAGAAAGTAAAAACCAGTTTAGTCCACTTCGATTTTTTCCTTGAGCTAAACCTGCATTGATTAAAGCTAATGTTCCCCATCCTACAAAATATTCTTCATTCATTTTGTTCACTCCTAGCGTTTCAACGTACATCTGTATTAACTTATATTTACCTTATTACTACCTTTTTTCCTGTTTCAATATATTTCATATGCTGTTTCCATTATAATACATATAAGACAGAAATGAAGGAGGACTTTCATGTTACCGGAACCTATCATCAATACGTTTAACCGAATAGTCGGTAAAGACAATGCAAAAACAGATCAAGCTACACTGCTTGCCTACTCCTATGATTCTACTGCACAATATCAAGCATTACCTCAAGCGGTGCTTTCACCACGAAATACATCAGAAGTTGCTGAAATTGTCAAAATATGCAATGAAAATAAAATCCCAATCGTTCCACGCGGTTCAGGAACGAACTTATGCGCAGGAACTACTCCTCTAGAAGGTGGTATTGTATTACTTTTTAATCATATGAATGAGATTTTGGAAATAGATGAGAAAAATTTAACAATGACTGTACAACCAGGTGTTTATACTAAAACAATTTTTGAAGCAGCCGATGAAGTCGGTTTGTTTTATCCACCTGATCCTGGATCCATGCATATTTCTCAAATTGGTGGAAATATTAGTGAAAATTCCGGAGGATTGCGTGGATTAAAATATGGAGTGACAAATGACTATGTGCTTGGTCTAGAAATCGTCCTTCCTAGCGGTGAAATTATTCGCACAGGAGGAAAACTAGCAAAGGATGTCGCCGGATACAATCTTACTGAATTATTTACAGGTTCGGAAGGCACTCTAGGAATTATTACAGAGGCCATTTTAAAACTTATTCCAAAACCAGAAGCAAAAAAGACGATGTTAGCGTTATTCCATGATTTAGAATCTGCAGCCAAAACTGTCTCTGCTATTATCGAAAATCGGATTATCCCTGTTACGCTTGAGTTTTTAGACCAACAAACAGTAAAAGTAGTTGAAGATTTTGCTCAAATCGGTCTTCCTACCGAAGCGAAGGCGATTCTATTAATCGAACAGGATGGTGCTCCGGAAGTCGTTGAACGTGATATTAAAAAAATATCTGAACTATGCAATAAAAATCATGCATTTGACATATCGATTGCTAAGACTGAAGCGGAAGCTGAGGGGCTGATGACTGCCCGTCGAGCTGCCTTGTCCGCTTTATCGAGACTGATGCCTACGACTATTTTAGAAGATGCAACAGTGCCAAGGTCTGAGATTGCTAATATGGTAAACGCTATCGAAGAAATTGCGGAGAAATATAATGTGAATATATGTACGTTCGGTCACGCTGGCGATGGTAATTTACATCCTACCTGTCTAACAGATGCACGAAATAAAGAGGAGATTTCTCGGGTTGAAAAAGCATTTGAAGAAATTTTTAAGAAAGCCGTTGCATTAGGAGGCACTATTACCGGAGAGCATGGAGTAGGAGCGATGAAATTACCGTACTTACATTTAAAAGTCGGAGAAGCTGGTGTGGATGTGATGCGGAACATTAAAGAAGCGATCGATCCGAATTATATTTTGAATCCTGGCAAAATGTTTACTCGCAGCTCGGAGGTGAAATTGTCTTGAAACAAGAAGAACAAGCACGAATTCAACAAGCCTTTAAAGAAAAAGTTGATTATAATGAATTAATGAATTGCACAAGATGTGGGTTTTGCCTTCCTAGCTGTCCAACTTATATAGAAACTGGAAAAGACGAAGTTCATTCACCAAGAGGCAGAATTGCTCTTATGAAAGGTGTTGTGGATGGCTTAATCGAACCGACAGATGAAGTGAAACGTTCGATCGATATGTGTCTTGGCTGTAGAGCTTGTGAACCCGTCTGTCCTTCTGGAGTAAAGTTTGGTCATCTATTAGAACAAGCAAGAGATGCAATCTATCAGTCTAATAAACAATCCATACCTGCTAAACTTACTCGAAAGCTTGCCTTTCGTTCCCTATTTCCTCACCAAAACAGAATGAGGAATTTAACAAGCTTAGTAGGTTTTTATCAAAGAAGCGGGATACAGCGAGCAGCTCAAAAAACCGGTATGATCAATATTTTACCGGGAAATTTACGAACAATGGAAAAAGTTTTACCTAATGTTCCTAAAAGAAAGGAATTAAACAACAGACCACAATTTTTGCAAGCCTATTTTGAGAAGAAAAAGCGTGTCGCATTTTTCGCTGGGTGTTTAATGGATACTCTTTTTATGAGGACAAATGATGCGACCACTAAATTATTACAATATGCTGGATGTGAAGTTGTTATTCCTGAACACCAAGGCTGTTGTGGAGCATTACATGGTCATAGTGGAGAAATGAAGTTTGCTAAAGAAATGGCGAAAAAAAATATCCGTGTGTTTGAAGATGAAGAAATTGATTATATTATTACGAACGCTGGTGGCTGCGGTGCTTTTCTTCATGATTATGATTATTTGTTTAAGGATGAACCAGAATGGAAAGAACGAGCCGCGGCATTTTCGGCAAAGATCAAAGATATTTCTAGCATTTTAATAGACCTAAATTTTGATACGTCGGAGCTTCAATTAGATGAACAAATTGTTACCTATCAAGACTCCTGTCATTTGAAAAACGGTCAAAGAACATTTACAGAACCTAGGCAGTTATTACAGTCGATTGATGGAGTAAAATACATTGAAATGAATGATGCAAGTCGTTGCTGTGGATCTGCAGGGATATATAATATCGTAGAATCAGAGATGTCTATGCAAATTTTAAATTACAAAATGGAACAAGCGAAAAAGACAAAAGCGACTACCATTGTCACCTCTAATCCAGGCTGTTTATTACAAATGAAACTAGGCATCGAACGAGAAGGCTTAACAGGAAAAGTGGAAGCGGTACATATTGTGGACTTTTTATTGGAAGCATATGAAAATAAACTAGAAAAAGAGAGTGCTAATTAATTTAATTACAAGTTCTTTTGGAAAATGCAATAAGCGCCATTACAAAATAGATACTAAATCACAACTGATTTGTTATCCTGTTTTTGTTAATATACCATTTTAAATTCCATTATTGAATACAATTTTTTAGTCTAATTTGTTGTATTACAATAGACGGTGTAATACTTCAAGTTGGATAAATTAATTTGCTAACATTTTAAGTAAAAGAAATAAAAGACATAAGGTTGGGACATAAGCTAGAAAGAGTTATTGAAACACGAATAATTACGTTTATAATAATCGCTACAGAAATAAACTTCGCTAACTTGAAATAGTGATCGTCTTTCATATCTACTATTTTGTTTTGTCCCAACCTCCTTGAAAATTCATATGATTATAACATACTTCCACAATCGTGCACGTTTACGTAATATGTAACTTACCCTTTTTGTTCCACTCTTCTTATTCCCTTGCGTAAAAGAAAATAAGTAAGAAACAGGAGAGTTGTTACACCCGTTGCTCTACCGATGGAAATCCAATTAATTCCTCCATGTCTGATTGTGCTAACAATTAAAATACCTATTAAGATACCTAAACCAAACATAATATATGATTTCCAACCCAACTTCTGTTTACTATCTTGAATCACTTGTTCTTTCAACTCATCATCACTCCTTAATAATTCATCGATTGTGATATCAAATAAATCACTTAAATTGATAATCACTTCGATACTGGGATAGTTTTTACCAGTTTCCCACTTTGAAATGGATTGGCGACTAACATATATTTTTTCAGCAAGGTCTTCTTGTGACCAACCTCTTTTTTCTCTTTCTCTTTTTATTTTTTCCCCAAAAAACATGTTGTTCATCGCCCTTTCTTATTCCAGTATTATTGGAGTGACAGTTAAAGTAAAGATAGTTCTAGGTGCATCAAGGTGCAACCTGTTGTTGCTACCTTGTATTTTCTGCTTTTAAAGACTATTTCCCATTAGTTGTATCTTTATATACAGCTTAACATAATTATAAAAGACTCTCTTTAAATGCAGCATAAAAGCACTGCAAAATACAGTGCTAATTGAGACTAAAATTTGATGGTTTTCAAGATGCAGTTTGATATATTAATTACCTTTTTTCACCTCTGAAGAGGACCTGTTATTCATTTGTCCCACTCACTTTTTTATGTGACTGCACTCACGGTTGGTTCGGTAATGGTCAACGTATTATTGAATGTATTCAAATTAGCTGTTGCTCCAACAGGAATAGCAGCTTTATAAAATCCATGTCCAGTTGCAACGTTCGTCATAAGCGGCTTCCCTAACGGTACAATCACTCCATTAATTAGATCTGCATAAGATGTATTATATGCATCTGGACAGTTTGTACACTCCCCCATGACAATCCCGATACAATCATTAAATTTTCCAGCTGTCTCCAACATCGATAGATATCTAAAGATCGTATTAATCGGTTCATGCGTATCTTCTAAAAAGAGTATTTTCCCAGTCGTGTCGATCTCATAAGGTGTTCCAAGCGTCCCAATTAAGGAAGTTAAATTTCCACCTACAAGCGGTCCAGTGACATTACCTTGTATCAAACTTATTTGTGGGACTCCAGGAGGATTTTCAATCACTCTAGTCGGTAAGACAACCGATGTTGCTTCAAAAAATTGATTAAAATTATATGCTGGAGTAGTTGGTCGAAAGTCAAGCAACAATAAACTATGAAGAGTGATCAGGTCGGACTTCTGGGATAAGACATTTAATAATATCGTTATATCACTATACCCGGAAATGATTTTGGGATTATTTTTTATTACTTCATAATCCAAATAAGGCAAGATCCCTTGTACACCGACACCACCTCTAGTTGGAAGAATCATTTTTACTACATCATTTGTGAACATATCCATTAAATCAGCGGCTCTTTGTTCTGCTGTTCCAGCGAGAAAGCCTGTTGCAGCATATACATTTCTTCCAAGAACAACATTGAATCCAAGGCTTTCTAAGAATTGAATTCTCTCGTTAATAATCAGTGGATTCAACGGACTGCCAAGAGTAACGATCCCAATCGTATCCCCTGGTTCTAAAATCGGAGGTTTAATTGCCATATTAATTAACACCTGCCACTACTTTTTATACTACATTAACCTATTCAATTACTCGCCCCTCCGTGACATGTATTACTAATTGAGAACAAATCTTCATGGGATTACATACTAAATTTTGCTATACTTATACAAAAGGGTGAAATATTTTCTTCATTCACTGCCATTCGATGTTATAAATGGTACATTTGAAAGCGGTATTGAGTTTTTTATTTACATATTATAAGGAGGTAAACAAATGAAACAAGTATACACATCCTTTGAGGAAGTAATTAGTGATATAAAGGATGGTTCAACCATCATGGTCGGCGGTTTCGGTTTATGTGGAATTCCTGAAAATTCAATTCTTGCATTGGTAGATAGCGGCGTTAAAGACTTAACAGTTATTTCAAATAACTGTGGAATCGATGATTTCGGTTTAGGCCTATTATTAAAAAACAAACAAATTAAAAAAATGATCGGCTCTTATGTAGGAGAAAATAAAGAATTTGAACGACAAGTTATTGAAGGTATTGTCGAAGTCGAGTTAACACCACAAGGGACATTAGCAGAAAAAATTCGAGCAGGAGGTGCTGGGATACCAGCGTTTTATACACCTGCCGGGGTTGGTACACCAATTGCAGAAGGAAAAGAAACGAGAACATTTAATGGAAAAGAATATGTTTTAGAAGAAGCATTAACAGCAGATTTCAGTTTCGTTCGGGCATGGAAAGGCGATAAAATGGGGAATCTGATTTATAACAAAACTGCAAGAAACTTTAATCCAATTATTGCAGCTGCTGGAAAAGTTACCATTGCAGAAGTAGAGGAAATCGTAGAAGTAGGAGAACTTAATCCTAACTTCATCCATACTCCGAGCATTTACGTACAGCGAATAATACAAGGAAATCAGGAAAAGCGAATTGAGCGGTTAACGGTCGCATCCTCAAATTAATCAAATAATAAAGGAGTGGTAAAAATGAGTAGAGCTGCAATCCGTGAAAAAATTGCGCGCAGAGCGGAAAAAGAAATAAAAGATGGATACTACGTAAATCTAGGTATAGGCATGCCTACATTAGTAGCGAATTATATTTCTGAAAATAAACATGTTGTTTTACAATCCGAAAATGGATTATTAGGAATCGGTCCTTATCCACAGGAGGATGAGGTTGATGCAGACTTAATTAATGCAGGTAAAGAGACTGTTACTACCATTGATGGAGCAGCGTTTTTTGATAATGCGGAATCGTTTGCTATGATTCGTGGCGGCCATATTAATCTTGCCATTCTTGGTGGAATGGAAGTGTCTGAATCAGGTGATTTAGCTAATTGGATGATTCCTGGAAAAATGATCAAAGGAATGGGTGGAGCAATGGACCTTGTTCATGGTGCCCAACAAATTATTGTCATCATGGATCATGTGACCCGTGATGGCCAACCGAAAGTTTTAAAAAAGTGTACATTGCCACTGACCGGAAAAGGTGTAGTGAATAAGATTATTTCTGAGCGTGCGGTTATTGAAGTCACAGAGAATGGCCTCGTCTTGTTAGAAGTTGCTGATGGGTTTACTGTTGATGAAGTAATCGAATCAACAGGTGCTGAACTAACAGTTAGTAATGAACTGCTTGAAAATGCATTTTAATCGGAACCAGCTCCATCCATTTAAATAAGTCTGTTCAACTTTTTGTGAGCGAACCGAATCTCCCCTATCTTGTCGGTAGACAATTCGGTTCGTTCATGTCACTAAAAGCTGACGTTTTTTTTAATGGAACTCTTATTAGTAGATATTCCTACCTTTCACTTCGTTTTCCCCACCACGTTGCAAGCAACGGACCTGATATATTATGCCATACACTAAATAACGCGCTTGGCACAGCTGCTATTGGGGCGAAATGGGCAAGTGCTAAAGTTGCTCCTAACCCGGAATTTTGCATTCCAACTTCAATTGAAATAGCTTTTTGATCGCGAAAATCCAGTCTTATCACTTTAGCAAGAAGATATCCGATTAAAAGGCCTAGCACATTATGTAGCATAACGACAGAAAATATTAGCAATCCTGTAGTTGCAATTGCATCTTTATTTACTGCTACAACAGCAGAAGCTACGGCAACAATTCCGATAACAGACACGAGCGGCAATACTCCTGTACTTTTTTCTACTTGTTTTTTAAATAACACTCGTACAACAATCCCTAACACAATCGGAACTAACACAACCTGAACGATAGTTAAAAACATATCGCCCGCCGATACTGGTAACCATTTACTTGCAAATAATAGGGTTAGAGCAGGTGTCAAAATTGGTGCTAATATAGTGGAAAAAGCTGTTACCGTAACGGATAACGCAGTATTTCCTTTTGCTAAAAAAGTCATGACGTTTGAAGCGGTTCCTCCCGGACAACAGCCAACTAATATTACTCCGATTGCGACTTCTGCCGGCAGCTGAAATACAGTTGCCAAACCAAATGCCAATAACGGCATAATTGTATACTGAGCAAGTACACCGATTAAAACACTTTTTGGTGCTTTTACAATTCCTTTAAAATCATCTAATGATAGTGTCAGTCCCATACCAAACATAATAATTCCAAGTAATAATGAAATATGTGGAGCTATCCATGTAAATCCTTCAGGGATAATAAATGCAAAAACAGCAAACAAGATCACCCAAATAGCAAATGTATTCCCCGCAAAGCTACTTATTCTCTCTAGTATTCTCATAAATACTCCCTCCCTTATTTCTCATATAGTAACACAGTTTTGTAATTTTTAATAAATTCCAATTTTGACCCCTCCCTATTTTCCACTTTATGGTATACTATGAATAAAACATGGGGAGGCAAGTGTTTTATGGACGTTTCGATACGCCAGATGCAAAAAGAAGATATAGCTTCGGTACAGGAGGTTGCCAAGATTAGTTGGCATGATACATATGAAGATTTAATCCCAATTGATGTTCAAAATCGCTTTTTAAACTCCGCATATAGTAATGAATCAATGTTTAATCGTTTGAAACATTCACATCTATTCGTTGCAGAGGTAGATGAAAAAATAGTCGGTTTCGCAAATTTTTCTCCTGTTCAAAAGGATGGAAAAATTGAACTGGGTGCTATTTATCTAAATCCAGCCTATCAAGGAAAAGGTATCGGTACATCCCTTCTTGCCAAAGGTATTAAAATGGACGGTGTGAAAAAGCTAATTGTTAATGTAGAGAAAGAAAATGAAAAAGGAATGAATTTTTATCATGCAAAAGGATTTGAGTTTGTTTCTGAACATGAGGAGGAGTTTGACGGTCATCTACTTAAGACAGTCTGTTTAAAATTAACCATTTAAGGCCTAAATCTACTAAACTATGTCTGTTACGAATGAAAAGAGACTGGGATCACTAAGGAATTTTCACTAAAGACGAATATAAATGAACAAATATTTGTGCGCTGACCTGTATTTAACTCTTTATAGAAGTTTTTTCAATTACAGTTCGTTTTAGTCCAACTACTTTTGTCCCAGCATCTTCAATAAGACGTAAACATTTTCGGAGAACTTTCAATTTTTATTCAAAAACAAGTTTCCCATTTATATATGTAGAAACAATTTCTGTACGTAAATCAAACGGGTCTCCATTCCAAACAACGAAATCGGCATCTTTCCCTTCTTCAATGGAACCAACTCGATCCTCTACTCCTAAATGTTTTGCTGCATTGATTGTAATTGCTTGAAGAGCCTGTTCCTCCGTAAAGCCTTCTTTCACAGCATGAATCGCACTTGTCATTAAGTACTCAATAGGAACTACTGGATGATCCGTCGTAATAGACACTGGTACCCCGGCATAGGCGAGTGTAGGTAATGTATGCCAACCCATATTGGATAATTCAAGTTTAGATCTTGATGACATCGTTGGTCCAATGGATACAGATACATCATGCTCGGCAAGATAATCTGCAATTAAATGTCCTTCTGTACAATGTTCAATTGTGATATCCAAATCAAATTCTTTCTTGATTCTTAAAACTGTCGCAATATCTTCTGATCGGTGAGCGTGTACCCGGAGTGGAATTTCTCGATTCAGTACTTTACCGAGGACTTCCAATTCTAAATCCCGTTCTCCCTTTCCTTCAGACAGTTTTTTTACATAGTTTTGTCCTTCGACAAGCTTTTTCCGTAATAAAGCTGCAACTCCCATTCTTGTCGTAGGCATTTTTCCTTTCGTACCGTAAACGCGTCTTGGATTCTCTCCTGTAGCTGCCTTTAATCCTGACAATGTACGAATCGCCATTTTATCTACAATATCTCCGTATGTTTTTACGACGAGCATCTCTCCGCCAATGACATTTGCACTCCCTGGCATTATTTGAACGGTTGTCACCCCTCCTTTTCTTGCATCCATAAATGCTTTATCATTTGGATTTATCCCATCAATTGCTCGTACATGTGGAGTAACTGGAGAACTGACTTCGTTAAAATCATGCCCGTCTTGCCCCACCCCATCTTCAAAAACTCCAAGATGTGTATGAACATCAATTAATCCGGGCGTAACAAACATACCCTGCAAATCAATTATTTCACAATCAATTTGTTCCTTTATATTTAATTTGGAAAACTTCCCATCTTCTACTAAAAAGGACCCTTCCGCAAAAAAATCTCCTGTACCTGTATACAACTTAGCATTTTTAACTATGTACATTGATATGTCCCCTTTCAATCGGTTTACATTTATTTTACCATTTGGAATTTCTATGTAAATGAAAAATACTAGAATACGAGCTAATTTAAACTTAACTACTTTTAAATGTAATCAATAAGTAAATTTGTTTGATGCAAATCTATATGAATATAGCTCCATTTTTTTAGCGATTATACAATGTATCAGGCAAACATGACATTTAAAAACACCTTTGCTATAATAAGAGTGTCTTAAGATATTCTTAAGCGTAGACTACTAGGGGTGCCCAATTATGTGGGCTGAGAGGAAATGCAAACATTTCCAACTCTTGTGAACCTGATCTAGTTCATACTAGCGGAGGGAAGTAGTTAAATTATTAGTTAATTTAACTATGTCACCAGGTTCAATTAGAATCTGGTTTTTTTATGTTCTTAAACTAGTTATCCGCTCATTTTCTAAAGGAGGAAATTTATGAATCGGACGCTTTTACTTACGTTAATGGCATTATTTGTAGCTATTGGTACACTAGGTTCTCAACTAATCTGGTTTCCGGCTGGAATTGCAAAAGCGTATCCTGTACAGCATGCTGTAAATGTGCTTGCAGCAGTAATGCTTGGTCCGGGACCCGCTGTTCTCATTGCATTTATGATCGGATTGCTTCGAAATATGCTCGGCTTAGGATCACTACTCGCCTTTCCAGGTGGGATGATCGGTGCTTTTTTAGCCGGCTATTTGTACAAACGTTTTGGCAAAAAATATTTCGCAGCATTTGGAGAAGTAATCGGTACTGGAATCATCGGCGCATTATTTTCCGTTCCATTTGCAAAAATTATAATGGGAACGTCATTCGGAGCTTTCTTTTTTGTTCCGCCATTTCTTATAAGCAGTATTACTGGAGCTGGGATTGCTCTATTTATTGTTTCGCGTGTAAAAAATGAAAAATTCATTCAATTAAAAACGAACATAAAAGGAGACTGATATCTATGAAAGAAGTTGCTTGTTCTCTGACAATTGCAGGTACTGACCCAACAGGCGGGGCAGGAATTCAAGCAGATTTAAAAACATTTCAGGAGTTACAAAGTTACGGTATGTCTATCATTACTTCAGTAGTAGCACAAAATACAACAGGTGTTCAACGTATTCACCATATTCCGTTAGAAATGATTGAAGAACAACTGGATTCAGTTTTTTCAGATATGCCTGTGCATGCATTTAAAACAGGCATGATCGCTAATATTGATATGATGGATATAATTAAGTCAAAAATTGCTGATAAAAATATTCCATTTGTTATTGACCCTGTCATGGTAGCAACAAGTGGAGATGCTTTAATCAGCGAAGATGCCCGTGATTATTTACGTGATCATTTGTTGCCATTATGTAAAGTTATCACCCCTAATTTACCGGAAGCTGAATTTTTAACTGGGGATACTATTGATACCGTTGATAAAATGGAAGCTGCTGCGAAGAAGATTGTTCATGAATATGGGGCGGAAGCCGCATTAGTAAAAGGTGGACATCTTGTTGGGGATGCAATCGATTATTTATATGACGGTAAAAATATGTACACGTTTAAAGCGAAAAGAATTAATACGAAAAATACACATGGGACAGGCTGTACGTACTCTGCTGCGATTACAGCATATTTAAGTCACGGTCTCCCACTCGTTGAAGCGGTAGAGAAAAGTAAACATTTTGTCACGGAAGCTATAAAGCATTCGTTTGAACTTGGAAAAGGAAATGGCCCGACAAATCATTTTGCAGTTAGAAAGGATTGTTCCAACTAATGGATATTATTAGCCAAGTCAGAAAGAACCAACCTTTAATCCATCATTTAACTAATCAAGTCGTGATGAATTTTACGGCAAACGGGTTACTTGCTTTTGGTGGGTCCCCAATTATGGCGAAAGAACAAGCGGAAGCGAAGGATATGGCGAGCATTGCGAGCGGGGTACTAATTAATATCGGTACAATTGTAAAGCCAGAACTAGAAGCAATGATTCTTGCTGGAAAGACAGCAAATGAAAGAAATATTCCTGTCGTACTTGATCCTGTTGGAGTAGCCGCATCGGAGTTCAGAATAGCATCGATAGAGTCCTTATTAAAAGAAGTTTCTTTTACGGCAATTAAAGGAAATGCCGGTGAAATGGCAAACCTTGTGGGAGTAGAGTGGAAAACAAAGGGCGTAGAATCGATTGATGATGATAGTACCCAACTCGAAGAAATTGCGCGACTAGTTTCTGAAAAATATGATACGCTTGCAGTTGTCACTGGTAAGATGGATGTCATTTGTAAACATGATATTGTGATGACGAACGAAACAGGACATGAGTTTTTAACAAGGATTACTGGAGCAGGCTGTCTGCTCGGGTCCATTTTAACTGCATGCCTAACAACAGACAATGATTCAGTTGATGCCGCTTATGAAGCAATTCGTTTTTACGGAAGTGCATCGGAAAAAGCAGCGAAAAGAAAAGACGTATTTGGAACAGGTACATTCCTTCCTGCTTTCATTGATGAACTAGGTCAATAAGGAGTAAAAAAGATGGAAAATTATTTACGAAAATACTTTATTATGGGCAGTCAAAACTGTACGCGCGATCCAGAACAAATTTTACAGGAAGCAATTGATGCTGGGATCACTGCTTTTCAGTTCCGGGAAAAAGGTGAAGGTTCCTTGTACGGCCAGGCAAAAATAGAACTTGGAAAAAGGTTAAGAGAGCTTTGCCTTAAAGCGAACATCCCGTTTTTTATTAACGATGATGTAGAACTTGCACCTCTCCTTAGTGTAGACGGAATTCATGTTGGACAAGATGATAGAAAGATAGATGAAATTCGTAAAGAATTCCCCGATCTCCTTCTCGGTCTTTCTGTTTCGAATGTAAAAGAGCTAGAGAATAGCCCTCTCCATCTTGTCGATTATGTTGGCGCCGGACCCGTTTATGCAACAAAAACAAAAGATGATGCAAAGGCAGCAGTAGGACTTGAATGGATTACGTATATTAGAAACAATTACCCAGATCTTCCGATTGTCGGAATCGGGGGAATTGACACGTCGAATGCTCGTCAAGTAATTGAAGCGGGAGCTGATGGAGTTTCTGTCATTTCTGTCATTACGAAATCCGACAATATTTCTCAAACTGTTCAAGCTTTATAGTGCAAGTGAAAAAATCCGTTTTACTGTAGGTGTCAGGAAATAGCGCTAAGCTTCCCTTATACTTACAATAATGAAACGGATTTTTTATTTTTCATCTTTAATTAAATTAGTAGTCGCTGTTACCTTTACCACCAGTTACAATCGTAATTCCAGCACTTGCTCCAATCCGATTTGCTCCGGCAACAATCATCGCCTCTGCTGTTTCTTGATCACGGACCCCACCAGATGCTTTTACTCCCATCTCCGGTCCAACTGTCGTTCGCATTAATCGAATATCTTCAACTGTCGCTTGACCTGGACCAAAACCAGTAGACGTTTTTACAAAATCAACACCTGCTTTTTTGGCTAACAGACATGCGCGTTCTTTTTCTTCATCTGTTAAAAAGCCTGTCTCGATAATAACTTTTACTACTGCTTCCTTATTTGCCGCCCAGACGACTTGCTTCATATCATCTAAAACGGCTTGGTCATCACCAGACTTCAGTGCACCTATTTGGATCACCATGTCTACTTCTGTCGCCCCCGATGCAATCGCATCTCTCGTTTCAGCAACTTTAGTAAAAGTACTTGTCGCTCCAAGCGGGAAGCCGATTACTGTCGTAATTCCTACATTTGATCCCGTCAACTCTTTACATGCAATTCGAACCCATGAAGGATTAACGCATACCGTTGCAAACTCATATTGTTTTGCTTCTTCGCAAAGTTTTACGATGTCCTCTTTTGTCGCCTCCGGTTTTAAAAGTGTATGATCAATCATACTTGCTATACGTTTTTCTACCATTTATGTCTCCCTTTCTTTCATCTATTAAAAAAAGTCGGTTAGAAATGTTTGTTTTTGAGGAATCATTTTCTCTAATTGTTCTATTGCCGAGACCTTCCCATCAACTAAATGGTGTGCAAATAACTCTTGTGGGCGTTTGAATCCAAAACAAATCGATGTGAATTGCTGTATCGTACAGTTGATATCTCCATTCCTCAAGCCTTTTACTTTCGTTACTACTGTTTTTCCAGACTGTGTCTGAATGTGATAGCCGGCACTATTTTCAGGAAAAGATTCATCTTCAATCAAAATGTGAACAGAACCTTCTGCCTCCGTAAATGGGTAATCTTTTAAAAAATTATAAACATCGACAATCCGAGCCATAGCAAAAGTTTCTTTCTCTTGTTTAAAAAATGGATCTTTTAATTTATAAGGCAATAAATCATTTTCAGGAACGATCATTTTCACTTCTTTAGCCATGGAATCATGATTTCCAATAAATTCATAAAGCAAATACATCCCATTTAACGATGTATAAGCCATTTCTATCACAGTAAATACTTCATCTCTCACTTTATAGATGATATATCCCTCTGGATGACCTGTCTCGTGATAAGCCACTCTAATCTGTGCCACTTCATCTGAAAGTACGCGCTGTTCCCACCATTTTTCATTTCGTTTTAGCATGCCATTATACTGTTTTGCATATTTCTTGTAGATTGAATCAAGTAACGAGATATCATCTGTTCTTCTTATATAGCCATTTCCATTCCAATCCTCTTTTAATTTTCCAATTGGGATTGTATAACGTTGATTCATAAATGATAATTCCCATCCATACTTTCTATAAAACCCAACATGAAAAGGATCTAAGATAGAAATCGTTTGTCCAGCTTGCTTCATTTCTTTTAAGGCTTGTAACAATAACTTTTTTGCTATTCCCTGCCTGCGAAATTCTGGCCATGTCGCGACAGAAGCAATCCCTCCCATTTGGTAGACTGTCCCATTGATATACACGTCAAGTGGGATAATATGCAGTTTCCCCGCTAATGCCCCATCTACCATATACCCTAAAATCGAGTGACGCTCGGTTTCCTCTTTTTTAACCATACGTTGTTCATCACTCAATGTATATTGAAAGGCAAATTGCGAAAGAGATATAATTTGTTCAAAGTTTTCTTTAGATAACTTTTTTATACCCTCCATCTGTTACCTCCTTCTTTAGTTAGTTTCATTCTAGTGAAAGATAACATTATCGTCAATGCTATTAAGTGAACTAATTACCTTTCTAATACAATCTAGTAATTAATTCCCTAATTAAAAAGCACGAGAAATCTCCCGTGCCCTCCGAAATATGCTTACATTATTTTATTTTTTTAGAGAAAAATTATAACTAACAATCGTCTATTACTCATGTCTAAGTGCATCTATCGGACTTAATTTTGATGCTTTATTTGCCGGTAAGATTCCAAACACGATTCCAATTAATGCCGAGAACCCGGCACCGATCATCACGACGATTGGACTTACAACTGCTGTAAAAGGTAAAAACTGCGAAGCTATCATAGTAACCAACATTGCAATTCCGATTCCAATTAATCCACCGAGCAATGTAATCGTCATTGCTTCGATTAAAAATTGCGAGAGTATCCTACCTCTTGTTGCACCGATTGCTTTTCGTAATCCAATCTCTCTCGTACGTTCCGTAACCGAAACGAGCATAATATTCATCACGCCAATTCCGCCGACTAACAGAGAGATCCCAGCAATACTACCAATAAATAACGTAATGGTCAGATAAAACGTCTGAAATTCTTCTTCATACTCACTCATATCCCAATACGTATACATACCGTCTTCTAAATTTTTTATTTCCGTTAGTTTTGCTGCAGCCATTTCTGCTGTTTCTGATAATGTTTCTGCACTGGCTCCAAGAATCTGAATCTGTTGAATTTCCGCAGCTCCAAACATCATTCCATTTAATGTACGTGGCATTAAACCTTCTCCGTTGTCCCAACGATACTCTTCCGGAATAGTAGATTTGTAGACACCTACTAACTTGTAAGGATTTCCATCAATTTCAACGATTTCTCCAATTACTTCTTCATCTTCTTTAAATAATTTATCACGTGTATAATCATCAATCATAATCACACGATTCATATTGTCATTATCTTGTTCCGTGAAAGGACGACCTTCTAACATTTGTATATTTTTTCCGTAAAAATAGTCTCTGCCCACGCCAACGATTTCAATTTCTATTTGTTTCTCATTATGAATCAAATTTCCCCAGCCATGATTGATTCCCATCGCAACTTGAACCCCTGGCACACCTTGAATTTCTGCCAAGTCTTGAGATGTTATTTCTGGTTCTATCCACATCATTTCTCCGCCATCTTCAGAAGGAAACGGCTCATAATATAATTCAATAATGTTTTTATCTGCTCCAAATAATTCATCCGTCAACTGATTTTGGGCACCAGTACCAATTGCAACAATAATAATAACTGCACAGACACCAATTATAATTCCTAACATCGTTAAAATGGAACGAATTTTATGATTCCAAATGGAAGATAATGCAATTTTAAAACTTTCTACTATATTCATGCCTGCAGCCTCCGATCTTCGGTAATAACACCATCACGAAGCATAATGATTCGATCTGCATAAGCTGCAATTTCCTCCTCGTGTGTAACGATAATTACGGTTTTACCTTCTTTATTTAATTGAGTGAATAACTCCATTATTTGCTGACCTGTCTTTGAATCCAGCGCACCGGTTGGTTCGTCCGCTAAAATAATTTCCGGATCGTTTACTAAAGCTCTTGCAATACACACTCGTTGTTTTTGCCCTCCTGATAATTCATTCGGCAAATGGCGAGCCCGATCCCCAAGTCCGACTTTCTCTAACATTTCGGTCGCTCTTATAGTACGTTCATTTTTTGCAATATCGGCATAAATCAGTGGTGTTTCTACATTTTTCACCGCATTTAAACGTGGCAAAAGGAAAAATTGCTGGAACACGAACCCAATATGTTTATTTCGTAAAGCTGCTAATTGATTTTCATGGAAAGCACTAATCTTATCACCATTCAGTTCATAGTCCCCTGAAGTAGGAGCATCTAAAAAACCGATAATATTCATTAATGTTGACTTCCCCGAACCGGACGGCCCCATAATCGCAATGAACTCTCCGTCTTCTATTTCTACATCAATATCGTACAAAACGGGAACCTCTAATTTTCCGGTTTTATATGTTTTATTAATCTTACTCAACTTCATCATAGGAGGTCACTTCCATTCCATCATACATCTCAAAACTTGGAGTGATTACAACTAACTCTCCTACTTCTACTCCATCAGTAATTTCAATAAATTCATCGTTCATATTACCAGTCTCTACGTCTCGTCTTTCAAGCACTCCGTCAATAAGCACATAAACAAACGGAGCTTCTTCCATCATCCCTTCTTCCATGAACATATCATCCATCATACCTGCGTCTTCATCGTCTTCACCCATCATCATGTCATCCAAAAGAGCTGAATGCGGGACAACCAGTTTTTTCTCATCGCCTCCAATACTTACTTCTAAAGAAACATGATAACCTTGCCTTAATTCCTTTGTATCGTCGGTAATTTCTACTTTAAACGGATACATAGTGACATTCATATCACCACCACCGTACATGTCCATCTCCCCTCCCCCTTCATCGGTTGGGAATTCAGAAACCGACTCTACCATTCCTTTCCATTCTCGGTCTTTAAACACTTTTGGGCGAATGACTACATCTTGTCCAGATTTTATTTTGACACTATCAAACTCACTCATTGTACCAATCACTTTAAATGGTTCATTTGAAACAATATGTACAATTGGTTCTGTTGTTCCTTCTTCTGTTCTTTCTAAATTTTTATTTACCTTTACAATGGTTCCATCCATTTTACTTTTTACTGTCAACGCTTTTTTCAATTCATCAATCCGATTTATTTCCGCTTGCGCTCCTGAAACTTCCGCTTTAGCATTTTCTATTTCAAGTGCTAACTGATTCTTTTCTAATTCAAGTGCCCGAATATCTTCATCCGTTATGAAGGTTCCTTCTTCATCTGAACTCTGCCCGTTTTCTTTTGCCTTTTTCATCTCTTCTATTTCTTTTACCATTTGGTTTAATTGATTTTGAATTACTTTCGTATTATTTTGCAACATATCTCTTGAGCGTACTGCCGCATTAAACTCATTATCTAACTCTGTCCCATCATATACGAATAGACTGTCGCCCTTTTTTACGTTATCATTTTCTTTTACTTTAAATTCTTTTATTTCTCCATTTTCAGGTTCTCCATACACTTTTTGTTCGTTGTCAGCGACTATTTTACCCGTTACTAGTATCGTCTCTTCCATTTTCTCTTCTGTTACTTTCTGAACAAGAACTTCCATTTCATCAGGATCCATCTGATCTACCGTACTTACTCTCCCTTTAAACGCATAAATAACAGCCATTACAACAATAAGCGTAAGAATCCCTGCGCCTATTAATATCTTTGTCTTTTTCTTCATTTTTTCTCCCCCTAATGCTGTATCAACAACTTAATACACTATAGTTAAATAAATCTGTGTTATTCGTTTAATACACCTGTTTCTAATTATAGAATGCAAAACTTGGAAAAGCAAGCACAGATTTACCCTGAGTGAAATCAGTACGGCTAAACAGCATTTTTAGTCCTATGCAAAAAAATTAGAACTAACAGTTAAGAGAGATGTAAAAAGCATGAAAAAGACCTTCAAAAATCAACTTTTTTTAAGAGGACTTACATCATGACAGCATTAATGACGATAGTCCCCATTTCTGTTGATCTTCATTGAATTTATTCAGGTAATTTTGGTCATATTTTTATCTCTTTCTCTTTCACCTTTATCCTTCATTCACAAGTTCATATTCTTTATATAGATTATGATAATATGTATTGTTATTTATTAATTCATCATGTGTACCTATAGCCACTATCTCACCTTTGTCTAAAACCACAATATTATCTGCATTTCTAATGGTAGAAGCCTTATGAGCAATGACTAAGGTAGTTCGTTCATGCTTGAATTTTAGTAATACCTCTTGAATCTGTTCTTCTGATTGATAATCTAATGCAGAGGTTGCTTCATCTAAAAGAAAGATAGGAGCATTACGCAATACCGCCCTAGCAATCGATATTTTTTGCCGTTGTCCTCCAGATAAATTAGCTCCACCCTCACCTACTTCTGTCGCCAATCCATTTGGCAAATGATTGATGAGATCATATAATTTTAATTCTTCTAATAACGTGATTATATCCGATTCTTTAGCATCTAAATTTCCATATCTTATATTTTCTAAAACTGTACCTGAAAATAAATACTGATCTTGGCTAACAAAGGAAAAGTAACTCATCAATTCTGTATAGGTCATCTTACTAATTTCTTTATCGTTAATCTCAATCGAACCTAAATAAGGAAAGAACCCTAATAAAAGCTTGAAAATAGTCGATTTTCCAGACCCGTTGTGTCCTAAAATAGCGACAAATTGGTTCTCTTCCACTTCTAAGTTAATATCAGATAGGACTTTCTTGTTTTCCTCGTTGTAAGAGAAGCTTACATTTTTCATTGATATGTTACTTCTCTCTCTTCCCACCTCATGTTTTTGTGGAAATGTATCGAATTGTCTTTTTTCCTTAAATACACGGAATATCCGATCACAAGCAGACAATGATTCCTGGGTTAATCCCCAAACCTGCGCTAACCCGGAAAACGGCCAAACTACATGATTTAATAATTGTATAAAAGCTAATAGAGCGCCTACTGTAATGTCACCTATTAATACGTAATAAGATCCTAATCCAAAAGCAATCAAAAAAGTAAGAAATCCAATTGCCTGTGAAGAACCTTGCATAGCGGCTTGTGCTTTCCCTTTTTGTATATCATAATGAAAAATCCCCTTAGTTAACCCTTGGAACTTCTCAGCTACAGTACGACCAAGTAAATATGTCCGCACAAAAGGGATATTTTTTACCGTTTCTTGAACATAACTCTGACTGTGAGCAACTTGCTCTTGTAATTTACCTGATACCTTTCGCATGGATGAACCAAAAACTTTTCCAATAAGAATAATTAACGGACCGATCAGCCCACATACTAGGGCTAATTGCCATTGAATTTTCAATAGGAAGATAAATGCAGCTAAAGCAACTAATGGGCCCTGTAATAGACTAATAAATGTACTACCCATTAAGTCACCCACTACATTGACATCATTAATTATTTTTGAGGAAATTTCTCCGGATTTGATTTTATTGAAGTAGGATATCGGTAACTTTAAATGTTGATTAAATAATCGAACACGTAAATCGTTTCTTATGTATGAAGAAATATAGTTCTTAACTAATACATCATAATAATTTTGAATAAATGTTAGCCCTAACAATACAACTCCGATAATTAATACAAAACGAAACTGGCCGATATTACCAATCAAAGCTGAATCTGTAATATTCATCATAAACCATGGCAAAGCTAAATCTAGAAATATTCCGGCAAATAAACTAATCATAAGCAATACATATATGAGCCATTTCTTTTTTACGTAGGCCAATAATTCCGATTGAACACCCTTCATCTTAAAACCAATCCCCTTATAATTATTCTCATTACTCACAGATAATAGATAATGAATTTAATTGCTTTTGATCTATACTTGTATAACATTTTTGCAAAGTAAAACTATATAAATGTTATAGAGTGAAATTATGGAAGTAAGTGACTATAGTAAATCGTCTGAATAAAAATTACCAATAGAGATAATTTTTTTGGTACCGATTTCATTTAATTTTATTCATTATAACATTATGATGATTAATCGTATAAAATGACATTACCATTTAAAGGAGATTGCTGTCAAGATGCGATAATTACATTAATAATTAAACAGTCCTTTTATTCACTATTCGAAAATAGTAAAAGCTGAACAGATATTCTGCTCAGCTTTTATGTTGTTCAGCAAATATTCGCATTGCCTCACACATGAATGTTGCCAATCCTTCTCCGAATTGATCAATATTATTCGTAAACCGGTTATCAGCTACATACATTTCCCCCAAACCTTTAAACGCATCCAAGGAATATGATCCAATTTTATTTAAGTACTTCCACCATTGTTCTATTGCTTCCTGCGCCTCTTCTGAATCAGGTGCAAGATGACGAATTTTTGCTAACCGTTTAAAAGTATCTTCCAATTCCTTTTCCATCATTTGTTTCTCCCCTTTAGTCCAGCGATCTTTCTTCGCATTTGCTTCAACAACTGCTGTGTCTCCCCATCTCTCTCTTGCCTCATCTTCATATTTATTTTCATCAAAATTAAACCCTGAAAACTTCTCTTCCATGCTCATCTCAATCTCTCCTTTTTTATATTGAATCGTCTTATCGATTGTTTGAATAAGACTGTTTATGTTTTCCCGTTTTTCTATTAGAATTTCTCGGTGCATCTCTAAGGCTTCCAACTGATTAAACGTAGGACTTCCAATAATTACTTTAATTTCTTTTAAAGGCATTCCTAATTGTCTAAAAAACAAAATTTGTTGCAACTGTTCCAAATTTCGTTCAGAATAAATACGATAACCAGACTCATTTATTTCACTGGGAGTAAGCAGTCCTATTTCATCATAATAATGAAGTGTCCTTACGCTAATTCCTGCTAAATTCGCAACTTCTTTCACTTTCACTTCTTATTTCCCTCCTCTAATTAATACTATAAAGGATAACGTTACGTGATAGTCAATGTAAAAAGGTAGAAAGGATGAATAAATTGATAAAAATTTTAGCAGTAGATGATGATGAAAGCATTTTAAACCTTGTCAGTATTCATCTTACCCGTTCTGGGTATAAAGTTTTAAAAGCGAACAATGGAATTGAAGCACTCGCAATTAGTGAAAATGAATTACCTGACTTAGCTGTTGTTGACGTAATGATGCCGCAAATGGACGGTTTTACGTTAACAAAAAAATTAAGCGAAATGGATATTCCTGTTCTCCTTCTTACAGCTAAAGGAGAACTCGAAGACAAAGAAAAAGGGTTTCTCGCTGGTTCAGATGATTATGTCGTAAAACCTTTTGAACCAAAAGAGCTGTTATATAGAATTCAGGCAATTTTAAGGCGATACGATAAGTCTCTTGAGCCGATTATTCGAGTTGGTTCCATGAAAATTAATCGTCAAAGCTATGAAGTAGAGATTGATAATAAAACTTTATTCTTGCCATTAAAAGAGTTTGAATTATTATCCGTACTTGCCTCCCGTGTTAATCATGTATTAACTAGAGAATATTTAATTGAACGAGTTTGGGGATTTGATTACGAAGGAGATGACCAAACATTAAATGTTCATATTAAACGATTAAGAGAAAAATTTCGCAATATATCTTTTTCCGAGATAAAAATCTCAACGGTACGAGGGGTTGGATATAAACTTGAGGTGACTTCTGCATGAAATCTTTATACGGAAAGTTCCTATTTTTCACGATTGGAATTATGATCTCTAGTGCTTTAATCGCCTATCTAATTGTTAATACGTATTATCATCAACATATGCGTGCCCAGAATGATGAAAAAAATATGACTATCGTGGAAAATATTGCTGACTTTATCCATTCCCAAAACGATGATGTAGATTTAGAAGAGTTTTTATCCACTCAATCAGATGTCGGGTATAAATTAATTTTATTTGATGAAGAAGCGAATAAAATGTTGTTTGGAAATGATTTTCGCTTAGATAATTTACCTGTTGAAACGGTTTACGATGTTTTAAGCGGGAAGCAATATCATGGCATGCGTGACCTTCCTAAAGAAACATTTGTAACTGGTTATTTCTCCGATGAATCTGCCAATACAGTGGGCACCCCATTTACGTACAAAGGAAAAACATATGCCCTCTTTCTTCGACCAGATATAAAAATGCTCTTTTCGGAAGTGCATATACTCCTTGCTGGACTTTCAGTAGGAATGGCAATAATCAGTTTGATAGCAATGCTTTTTGTGGCACGAAAACTAATTCAACCTATTTCTGTATTAACTGAGGCAACGAAAAAAGTAGGAGCGGAACAGTTTTCCTTCACTCTACCGACCAATCGTGGAGACGAAATTGGAGAACTCGCAACCAGCTTTCAAAAAATGGCTGACCAGCTGCGTGAGTCGGACGAGATGAGAAAACAATTTATTAATGATGTTTCCCATGATTTCCAAACTCCTTTACAAAATATTAAGGGATATGCAGCTCTTATTCGTGATGAGCAAACTACCAAAGCAGATCGAAAAACATATACGGAGATTATTACTTCCGAAACAGAACGATTATCTGAATTAACGAAGCAATTACTTGTGTTGACCTCATTGGACTCTTTATCCGAACCGCTTAAGATGAAGGAAGTTCATCTTGATCAACAATTAAAAGAAGTGTTAACAAGGTATCGCTGGTTAATGGAGGATAAAGGAATATCCTTAACGGCAGAAATTTCCCCTATTTCTATCCATGGAAATGCGGCTTACTTAGAAAAAGTTTGGGAAAACATTCTATCTAACGCGTTAAAGTACAGTTCTTTTGGAGGTACAATTAAAGTAACTGTTTTTCAAGAAGAGTCTAACGTTATTATTGTAATCAAAGATACCGGAATTGGAATTAAGTCAGAAAATATTCCACTTATATTCAATCGTTTCTACCGTGTAGATGAAGCAAGACATTCTGGTATCGAAGGAACAGGACTAGGTTTAGCCATTGTCCAGCAAGTCGTTGAATTACACAATGGAACAATTAATATTGACAGCAAACTAGGAATAGGAACAACCTTTACGATACGTTTGCCAATTGAAATGTAATCTTCTGTTCATATTCCGTTCATCTTCGAAATATACAATAGAGATAGAACTTAAACAGGAGGAGTAAAATATGCATGATGTTTGGAGTAAGCGACTTATTCGTTTTGCAGCAATTTTTGGACTAGTTGGTGCAATATTAGGGTCACATATGGCTGGAGCAGGTTCACTTGCGTTTCGTCCAGTACATGCTCACATATTAGTAGTCGGTTGGTTATCTTTATTCGCATGGGGAATTTATTATAAAGCATTTCGTGTTAAAGCAACAAAATTAATGGCTCTACAAGGATGGACTGGGATTATCGGTGCGGCTGGTTTGTCTATTGGATTGTGGATGCAGTATTTACAACCTTTCGGAGACTCAAAAGCACTTATTTTGCCCATTTATATTGGCGGAGGAGTCATTTTACTTTTAAGCTTCTTTTTATTTTTACTCGTTACCTTTTCAGCCGAAGAGAAGAAATAATCCTTGAATTAAAAAAGTAGAGAAAGCCAATGTTCTCTACTTTTCGTTTTTATTTAAGCGTTTTGTAACGCTTCTTTAATACTATCTTCTGTTATTTTCGTATGTGAAGCATTCCAAACTGCTTCTTTGTTTTTAACAACGAAAGCTTGTGGCGACTGATGTCGTATCCCCAAGTGTTCTGCAATCTGATCTGATACAGGACGTGTTTCTCTTACTTTTACATAAAACGCTCCAATATCTTCATTATTATCCTCTAAAAAGCGTTGAAACTCTGCGAATGCTTCAGCACTGATTGGACATGTTGTACTCTGTTTAAAAAGTAAAACTGGTTTCTCTCGTGATGTTTCCCATACCTCATTTAAGTCTTCTATCTCTAAAAGTTCTTTTAATTCAGCCATATTCAGTCCTCCTTATGATGTTTTGTCCATTTGCCTCTATTTTAAAGATAAATCTAGTTTGAAACAAATATTCAGATTTGCAATCCTGTTTATTATTTATTCCTAATCGAAAACATATACCTACCATGTACGATAAGTAGGACTAATCCCATAAGGGTAATTGAAAATGCTTGAGAGTTACCTGAGGCGATTGAATAAATTGTCGCTCCTACCATTGAGAAAATTATTACGAGATTTAATAGATTATATGATTTATACAGTCCATGCAACATCACGTGTTTTTCACCCTCATCCGCCGAATCAAGCAGTTTTTTTTCATAATCTGGATCAGAAATATTAGGGATATTTCTTTCCGGATGGACGATTTGCATTAAACTAACCATTGTTGCCATTAATAAATAACTAATGACCGAGAATACAATCCCGATAATAATTAAGGTCATATTCATAGTTGTGATTAACACAATACATAAAGCTAATAATGAAATAATCGAATTTGACTGGATAAATAAAGAATAGTCGCTGAATTTGCGATACTTCAGAGCGTCTATCTCATCCTCTTCGTCTCCTTGAAGGTCCGTATTATTAAGCTTTTTTATTTGGAGATGCAAGATAAATCCCCATATCCATAAGATAACAACAATACTATACAGCCCAATAACAATTCCATCTGCATATTTTATTAAATCGAATATTGGTATATTTAGAAATAGTAATGCTCCAAAAAAGCCAACTAAAGCACCTATAATCAATTGTTTAAAAAGTTTCATTTATAACTCATCCTCCTCAAAGAAAAATATGTTTTCAATCGGCTCATTGAAAATACGTGAAATCCGAACTGCAATCAGTAAGGAAGGGACAAACTCTTCACGTTCAATTAAACTAATCGTCTGCCTTGATACTTTCGCTAATTTAGCAAGTTGCGTTTGATTCAAACCTTCTCGCGCACGTAACTCTTTAAGACGACTCTTCATCATTCATCACCTCTAGAAAGTATTGTAACGGTTATTTTTCATTTTGACAAATATATTTGTCAAAAACATAATAATATTGGTCAAAAAAAGAGTTGCATTATTGCAACTCTACTAGGACTGAATTTTTACAGGACTGATATCTATTCATTGGGATCAAATTAAATGAATATGATCTGGAAAATTGACCGATATATTCAGGATTAAAATATAATCCGGAGAGAGACTAAACACATGATTTAGTGATTTTAACAAGTGATTAAGTGCTTAAAATGAAACGTTTGCAAATTTACTAAACAAAAAAATTGCCCAGGATTTCTGAGCAATTATCTATTCCTCTTTTTCTATTTCTGCGACGACCTCTTCTACTTCTTGGCGGGTCATTTTTTCATTTCCATCTTCCATCGTTTTTAATGTACGTTTAGCAAGTTCTAGAGGAATTTTACAGAACAAAGTAATCGTTCGAGTTTTAATATCTTTTAAATATTCATCCCCGAGACGCAAATTTTCATGTGCATATTCGAACACATCGGCACGAGTCCATCCGTCTGGAATAAAACGCACTCCACGCTCTGCATAATCTTCATGTTGATTTCTTAAAATATTAACTGCTTGTAATCCACGTCCAAATCCAATCGCTAAATCATGATCTGTTTCCGTCCCATCATACCATTTCCAAATATCTGAAAGCATGACTCCGACCAAACCGGCTACATAGTATGTATAATTATCAAGATCTTCTTTTGTTTTAATAACCCAATCCTTATTAACCCACTCAGCCATTCCTCCAGCCATTTCTGCTGTTGCGCTCTTCACTTTCTTCACTATGCCATCCGGACATACTTTAAGCCAATCAGCTAAGCGGATGGTCACCTCTGGCAATTCTAGTTGATACGGTTCAATAGCTCCTAAAAAAGCGGTCTGATCAAATGGTCCATCTGCCAATAGCAGTTCTTGCGTTTTCTTTAACAATGATTCTTTGATTTCTGCATCCATTGTTTCATGATCTTCGATTTCGTCAATTGCACGCATGCACAAGTATGCGGAGCCAACTGTTAATCGTAGTTCTCGCTTTAATAATGTGATCGGAATGTAAAAAGTTCGACTCGTTTCCTTCAAAACGTGCATGGCATCTTTTTCTAGCTTAGCTCCATAACTCAACTTCCGTTTCCTCCTTATAAGGACTCTAGTTTAAGTATAACAAAGAATCATAATTTTTTCTTTTCTTTATACCTTATCTTTCCCTTTTGGCAAGAGTCTTAAAATAATTTTTATTTAATTTTCCATTTTTTATGTTTACATTTTTAGAAAACTAACATATAATCCTCTCATTACAGTTTAATAGAGAGGAAATTAAATACTAATGAACGAAAAAAACGCGTTAATAAATTTTACAGAAATTAATCAAAATACAATGCCACAATATTATGATTATGCCATAGCAATCGATAAAGTAGTTCAATATTTAAATGAGAAGACTGGAAAAGATTTTAAAATCTATGACTCAGAAGATGTTCACGAAGAATTACATAGTGCCATTACACAGATGGTAAAAGATAGAGCGGATGATATCTCTATTCTTTCTCCTGTTTTTGAACATATTAGCTCTAAAAAAATTCATTATTCGGATGAAGGTAAGTATTCCATTTCCCCTTCTGATGAAAACAATCTTTTTTATTTTGAAAAATTTGAAGTCGCTTATGCAACTATTCCTATTTATCAAAGTCATGCAGATTATCCACTCGAGTTTCTTTTTGCTGCGAGTGACGAAGCTATGTTATTTTTTATTGCAGCAATGGTTGATAAAGAAAGAAACTTTATGCTTAATGGGATAACTGTTTTAACAGACACGGAAGAAGGACTCGATCGCTCTAAGGAAGAAATAACAGACCAAATTCATCGAAATGACGTGTTATTAGCCGATCATGTAAAGCGCGATATTTTCAGGTCCATCGATGAATTCTTTTCGAAAAGTGGTTCCTTCTTTAAAACATACAATATCCCTTACAAAAGAGGGATTTTACTTTACGGAAATCCCGGTAATGGAAAAACAACACTTGTAAAATCTATTGCTGGTAGTGTTGATGCACCAGTTGTTTATTGGCAAATTACTGAATATACATCCAGTTATTCCATCGATGAAGTTTTTCAAACAGCAAAAAAAATGTCACCAGTAATTCTGATTATCGAAGATATTGATTCAATGCCACATGAATGTCGTTCCGTATTTTTAAATACATTAGATGGTGCAACTACTAAAGAAGGTATTTTTCTCATTGGAACAACTAACTATCCAGAAAAAATCGACCCTGCTTTAATTAACCGGGCAGGTAGATTTGATCGTGCCTATGAGATCAAGCAGCCGGATGAAGGTTTACGCCGAAAATACTTACTCAATAAAAAAATAACTCAATTTGTGGATGAGTCTGAAATTGACCAGCTTGCAGCTAAAACGAAAGGATTATCAATTGCTCAACTAAATGAGTTATATATGTCGATGGCCTTACAGTGGCATTATGAGAAAGAAGTAGATACAGAGATGATTATTGAAGAATTAAAAGAGAATCATAGAAGAACAATGAAACAGGATTTTGACATGGAAGATTATGAAGATAAGCTAGGCTTCTAACTTTAATATTAATGGATCAGATCTGAAGAATGAACATTTACAACCTAACTGACTCTGTCACAAATTTAATATTTGAATGTAAAAAGTAGAAGATTAAATCCGCCAGTAACTAAAATTTAGGGATGAGCTGATCAACCGCTGCAGAAATATGTTTCGCTTTCCATGGGCGGCTGTTGAGCCTCCTTGTGCTCCGCACTGCGTAGTCTCATCTAGGCCTATGCTCCCATAGGAGTCTTCACATATTTCCTCCGCTGAGATGGTAACTGTTGACTGAATTTAGGAGCCGACTTTCTTTCTATTTAATAAAATTTACATTCTAGCGTAGGCAACATAGGAAGACTCCTGCAGGAACAGCACGAGTCCGAAGATCCCTGTAGCTTCCCGTTAACGGGAAGCTACAGAAGCTGAGGCCGTGCCTGCGGTAAAGGAGACACTGTAAAAGCAAACGATAGTGCAGCTTGAACAGATGTCGCTCTTATGCCTGTGGTGAAAGCGAAGTATTTTTCCGAAGCGGCTTCCTGAAATTAATAAAATCGATGCCATTACTGCGTAGTTTACGTGCTTCCTACAATATGGCTGTTAATCGTTCCAAAAGAAAAAACGGGAGAACGCGGCATCGCTTTTTAGACGTTCTTTCCGTTCTATATCTATCCTTTTATCGCACCCTCTACCATTCCTTTTGCTATTCGCTGTTGGAAGATAATATAAAGGATAATAACAGGCACAATTGCAATGACTAAACTAGCAAATAAAGTTCCCCACGCATTTGTATATTCCGCTTCACTACTAATATAATCAATCGCTAAAGCTAATGTATAATTTTCTTTGCTTTGCAAAAAGATTAATGCCATAAAATATTCATTCCAAAATTGAATCGTATTCATAATCGTAACAGTAATAATCCCCGACGTTGTTAAAGGGGTTATAATCTTCCATAACACCCCATAAGGAGACATCCCGTCCATGGCAGCAGATTCTTCTAACGATTTAGGAATAGTACTAATAAAACTCGTTAAGACAAAGATAGTAAACGGCAATTGACTTACAGCATAAACAAGTGTCAGCCCAAAAATATTGTCCAATAAGTTTAAATTATTTAGTAAGAAAAACAATGGAATCCATCCAAGTACCATTGGAATCATCATCGCTGATATATATAAAGTAAATAGAAAATTACTTCCTCGAAATTGAATCCTTTCAATAGCATATGCAGTAGGGATTGCCAAAACGAGTGTTAATATTGCACCTAGGACAGTTACAATTAAACTATTAAAAACACTCGTATCAATATTATAGTTTGACCATGCATGAATAAAATTATCGAAACTGAATGATTCTGGTAGCCCCCACGGATTACGATAAATTTCTGCATTTGATTTGAACGAACCGATAAACATCCAAAATATCGGATATAATACAGCGATCGTCCATAATATTAACGGAATACGAATACCGATTCGGCCAACTCTTTCGCCAACAGTACGTTTCATATTGCTCACCTCTTCTTTCGCTATCAAACATTAGAAGACTAATATTCTACTTTCTCTCTACGCATAAATATTTGTAAAATAAAGACGGTAATAAGAGATAAAACTAATATCATTACACCGATAGTGGCACCGTACCCAAAATGAAATTGAACAAATGCTTGTTGATACAAATATGAACCCATTACATGTGTTGCATTATTTGGCCCGCCACCGGTCATGACTTGAACAAGGATAAATGACCCATTTAAAGTCGTAATAACGATATATAGCACTGCAATCTTAATTTGCGGCCAAATTAATGGCACCGTAATTCGCCAAAACTGTTGCCACTCGCTTGCTCCATCAATCTCTGCTGCTTCGTAAAAACTTTTATCAACATTCGCAATTCCACCCATTAGCATTAACATAAACAAGCCAATACCAGCCCATATGGCGGGTAAAACAATACTTGGTAATGCCCATTTCTCATCACCTAACCACGGTCGGGCCCAACTTTCTAAACCTAAAAATTCTAGTCCGGAATTTACTAGCCCAAGGCTAGGATTATAAATAAAGGACCACAGTATCCCAATGACAACGACCGACATAATGTTTGGGAAGAAGAAAACAATTCGATAAAAAGGGGCTTCTTTAATTTTCAATTGGGTTAAGGCCACTGCAAAAAATATGGCCAATACCATGATTCCAAATACTTTTGTAACGACTAAGAAGTAATCATGGATAATTGTCTTCGGAATAATCGAGTCATTGAACAACTTCTTATAATTATCGAGACCAATGAAGGTTTTCACATGGGAAGAACCTGACCAATCGAAAAATGAATAATACAAACCACTAAATAAAGGATAAAGTGTGAAGATAGCAAACATAATAAATGTCGGTATAATGCAAAATGCTAAAAATAAGTAACGTTGCTTTTTAGACTGTACCAATGGATCACCCTTTTCGTCTTAGTCGTTCATTAAAAATAGACAGAATGAAGAGACAATAATTGCCTCTTCATTCCACTACATACTTTTATTTGCGATAGTCTGCTGCAGCTTTTTCCGCTGCTTCGGTAAATTCTTCTGCAGTCATATTACCTAACATTAAGGACATTAATGCATCACCAACCGGAGTTTCTAAATCAGCACTCATTGGATGAGGCTTCTCATAAATTTGCACTTGGTCAGGATCATTAATCATAGCATTGGCATCTGTTAAGTATGCTGGAACATTATCATTTTCGGTTAAGTCTACCCCAGTTAAGTTCATCATCGCTCCTGTATGTTCAGAGAAAGATACTGCATAGTCTCTTGTAAAAGCAAACTCAACAAATGCTTTTGCTGCTTCTGGATTTTTAGCTTCTTCAGCAATCGCTAAAGGACGTAAATCTGGAACAATTGCGAATGGCTCGCCAGCATCCTGCATTGGTGATGGGATAAAACCGAAATCAAATCCATCTGGAATATCATTTGCCATTTCATTTGGTAGCCAGAATCCAACTGGGATAAAGGCATTATCATGAAGTAAGAAATTCATTTGCGATTGAGTATGGTTTAATGCTCCCAGTCCTGAATCAAACATACCTTCTTTTTGCATTTCTTCTACTTTTTTCATTGTTTCTAACACAATGTCACTCGTCCAAGCTCCCTCCTTCCCTTGGATTACATCCGCAAGTAATTCTTCTCCACCAGCTGCTCCAAAAGCAGGATAAAGCATACCGCGAAGGAAGTAATAAGGGTGCTGACCACTAGTTACAAATGGATTAATACCTTCTTTATCTTTTATTTCTTTCATCGAATCCATGAAACTATCAAAATCAGTCGGAACCGTATAACCTTCTTCTTCAAACCATGCTTCATCATACCAAGTGCCCCATGTATCAAATACGAGAGGAAGAGAATAAATATCTCCATCAAATGTTCCTGGTTGTACGATGAAACTATCAATTAATTTATCGCCATTTTCCAATTCGATATCTTGAACCCACTCAGTTAAGTTCATCAATTGCCCATCTTCTACCATCTGTGTTTCACTAGATCCTGCACCATCAATATACACCACATCAGGTGGATCGTTTGAAACCCAGCGAGAACGCATTTCATCGTTTATATTTGGACCGGCATGTTCAATAATATTTAAATCTGGATGTTCTTCTTGGAAATCTGCGATGACTTCTTTCCACCATGCATCCCCATATCCACCAACAAAGTATTGGATTTCAAAGTCTCCAGATAATCCACCTTCACTACTTGCGTCACCGTTTGACTCTTCTGCACCATCTGTCTCTTTTGGTTCTTCACTCTCATTAGATGACTTATTATCAGAACTACAGGCTACAACAAACATCGTCATTAACGCAATAACTACTAGCAACAACCCTCGACGTCTAAATAAAGTACTCAAAATAATTTCCCCCTTTTCCCTTTTATAATTAAACAGATACAACAGACAGACTAGGGACTGAACATCCTTCTTGCTCTAGAACTCAAGTCCAACTAATTTGTTGTTAATAAACGGATCGCCTCCCTTACATATCCATTTGACTGATCAATAGCCCTTTTAGCCTGTTCATAGGAAACTCCAAGCTTAATCATAATAATGGCAGGTTTAACTCTATATTCTGAAGCCAGGAGTGCGTTTTCAGCATCTTCATATGTACAATCTGTCACTTCCATTACTGTACGTTTTGCTCGTTCACGTAATTTATAGTTACTTGCGTGAACATCGACCATAAGGTTTTCATATACTTTCCCTAATTTTACCATCACAGATGTACTAATCATATTTAATACTAATTTATGCGAAGTTGCCGCTTTCATTCTCGTGGATCCAGTTAAAACTTCTGGTCCGACAATAACTTCCAACGGGCAATCTGCATACTTACTAATTTCTGATTGAGGGTTGCTAGATAAAGAGACTGTATATGCACCTGCTTCTCTAGCATATTTTAAAGCGCCAATTGGATAAGGCGTCCTTCCACTCGCCGTAATTCCAAGCACAACATCATCAGCAGTAATGGCATGAACTTCTAAATCAATTCGGCCTTGTTTCTCGTCATCTTCCGCTCCTTCAGCGGCATGAAAGAATGCTCCTTCACCCCCGGCCATAATCGTTTGTACCATTTCACCGGGTACCATAAAAGTTGGTGGACATTCCGACGTGTCCATGACTCCCAGCCGACCACTTGTACCTGCTCCAACATAAAATAGTCTGCCTCCAGCTGATAAAGCTTTATAAATATGTTCAACAGCAACCGCAATAGAATCCAGTATCTCTTCAACCGCAAAAGCTACTTTTTTATCTTCTTCATTTATCGTACGTAATATCGTTTCAGTCGTCATTTCATCCAAATTCATACTGTTCGGATTACGTCGTTCTGTTAATAGCTTTGATAGTTCCAAAAGCATCTCCCCCACAAGCATTTATTTCGTTTCGTTTAATAAAGTGTTTCATTTGGTAAGCTGATCATTTGGAATTTTTATCACTGGCAAACATCTACAAAGATAAAGTAATTTATAAAGCGCTTTCACTTTACTCTGTAAAATTATGTAATAATCAGTTTTTCTTATTATAAATTCACTGAATTATTTTGTCAATACTTTTTTATTTTTTAGAAATAATATTTCAATATTGGTAAAAAAATTTTTTAAGCTTGTTACGTTTTATCCTGTAAAAAGTCGATTGCTTCCCTTGTATCGTCCAAATAGTTAATCGTGTTTTCATATTCTTCCGAAGCAAGACACATAAACAAAATATCAATAATGTGCAATTGAGCAATTCTAGATGATGTCGCTCCACTACGAAATGTTGCTTCCCGAGAAGTAGACGTATAAAGTTTAATATCAGCTAATTGTGTAACGGGGGCATTGCCGTATTTAGTAACAGTAATAATTTTAGTTCCTTTACTCTTTGCTAATTGTAATAGTTTCACTACCTCTTTTGTCGTACCAGAAAATGAAATCCCAATAATTACATCATTTTTTCCTTTTGTTGCAATAGCAGTTGCTGCCATATGTAAATCAGAATAATAGGTTGCATTTTTATCAATCCTAGTGAATTTCTGTTCTGCATCAAGAGCAGCAATTGCAGAAGCCCCAAATCCTATAAACACAATTGACTTTGCATCAATTAATGCTTTCACAGCTTTTTTCAGCTCGGAAACACTTAAAATATCGATTGTTTCTTTTAATGCCTGCATTGTATTTGTTGTTACTTTATCAATAATATCCGCATAATTTTCATGTGGCTCAATATCACGATATCCCGATATCGTATTATTATTTTGTAAATCTCCTGCAACTCTAATTTTTAATTCTTGAAAGCCTGAAAAACCTAATGACTTACATAAACGCATTACTGCTGCACTACTAGTTTCACTTTCCTCCCCTAACGTCATCGCCGTTAGAAGGATAGCTTTCTCGGGATTTTCTAAAATATAAGTAGCAATTTTTTTCTCTGACGGTGGCAAACTAGGAATCATTTCCTTTAAGGCAATTAATCCACCTTTAATATGTGACATTTCTCTTCACCCTTTCTTTACGTCTTTACGCATTACTAAGTGTAGTTTGTAAATTATTAATAATTTCATTAGTAATTATTATATTACGCTCAATCAGCGCTCCAATAACAGAACCAGCTACAGGGGGTATCTCTGGGATGACGATTGATAAAAATTGATTAGGTTCAAGTTCTTTTTTTACTAGTAACGGCAAAACACTTCTATCATTAAATACTCCACCTGCAAGAACGGCAAGTATAGTCTGTTCTTGTGAGAATAGTTGATTATGAATATTTAACAAATTAGAAACTACTATTTTTGATACATTTTCTAGTATATCAGCAGCTACTAAATCAAGCTGTTTATATGCAGTAAAAACAATTTTTGAAAGGGATGAAATTTCATTTTTTGGGTTATCTGCATGATAGACTTTTTCAACCATTTGACGTACATCCGCTACTTCAAAGTGTTGAAGAAGGAGTTCTTTCAGCAATGTTTGATCTTCTAAACCATCTTCAGCATGTACAACTTTTATGATTGCTCGCCTTCCAATATCATAACCGCTACCCTCATCTCCAAATAAATAACCCCAACCACCGAGACGAGTACTTTCTCCCTTTCCATTTATTCCAAAGGCGACGGAACCTGTTCCGGCAATTTGAACAACTCCCGGTTTCCCGTAAGTTCCTGAATATAACGCATTGACTGGGTCTGGCTTTATTTGCACATTAATAGAAGGTTCAACAATGTTCGTAATAATTGAGGAAACTACCGCCTGTTGCTTTTTTGTTCCTACCCCTGACATGCCTGCAAATATACTTACAGTTTGTGAAAAAGCGAAAGGAGCTTGCTTTTTTAGATCGTTTAATAATTGGTTAATGGTTGCCTGGAGTTCAGTTTTGCAAAGCAAATTGGGATTCGTTGGCCCTCTCAACGCCTTTGCAACGATTTTACCTTGAAGATCTGCGAGGACGGCGGCCGTTTTCGTCCCCCCTCCATCAATTCCAATGACATAATCCATTCCTCTCATCCTTCTTTTAGCGATATAGTTGAATTATATACTAATAAATAGAAATAATGCTAGCTCATTGTTTATCTTTGAAATGTACTCACTCTTTTTTTGATGAAACTTTTATAATAGATAAAAAGAATCACTATAAATGAATGTCCATTCATGATTTAGTTGTATATCCTTACTAAAATGGTATAATTATCAAAAAACATATACATTATTAGGGGGTTTTTTATTTGTCTAAAGCCGACAGTTTAAGGTCTAAAGACATTAGTCGCAAAAATCAAATTATTTTGATTGCATTTTCAATTGCAGTGACTGGAGCACTACTTGTAACAATTATTAATAAAGAGTTTGATAAAAGCATATTTTACGGTGTAGGACTAATTGTTTATGTAATTGGTTATTTTATCATCATATATGCGATCAATAAAGATCGGTTTTTTCCCTACTATATGATTTTAGTTAGTAATATTGTGATGATTAGTTATATTAGCGTTCATGGTGGTGGCCTCCATACACTAGGTATTTTCTTCTTTTTACTATTTCTATCTACATCTCATTTTAGTACTCGTGTTTTTATTTTTAACCTTTTGTTGGGATTTTTAGGATTACTATTAACATACCAATTTCCTGAAAGTGTACAAGCATCCGTAATCAAAGAGAACTTCCTTTCTTTTTTAGTTGCCTATCTGTTAAGTGGTATGGTATCAATTATTGTTATTCGCCTTAATAAGGAACAATTTAGTCAAATTGAGATTCTATTAGATAGTAGTGAGAAGGAAACTGCAGAAAAAGTGAAACAACATAATCTGCTTGAAATGAACGTAAAATCAATAATCACTCATATTTCGAACGTAAATCATCGAGTCCAAAATAACATAGATGCACAAAATGAACTATCTAACGTGATTATTGAAATTGCTAGCGGGAGCAGTGATCAAAGTGATCGAATTGTAACCATTGCTGAGCATACAAATAGTGCAACAAACCAAATAAATACAATGCTAAAAGAGCTGTTGCGTTTAAAAACTGAATTTGAGCAATCAAAAGAGGTAGCTATTCAAGGGAATGTTTTATCCAATGATTTATCCGTAAATATGGACCAAATATATAATCATATAGAAGTTTTAAGTCATGCTTTTCAATCATTGACAAGCAATATTAACGAAACAAGTAAGTTTCTCCAAGATATTATACATGTGAGTGATCAAACAAATCTGCTTGCATTAAACGCATCTATTGAAGCTGCCCGAGCAGGTGATGCAGGTAAAGGGTTCGCGGTCGTAGCAGATGAAATTCGTATTTTAGCTGAAACAACGAATCAGATTGCCGATAAAATTACAAATAATATTGAGGAATTAAATGAAACGAACAATGATGCACTTAATCAAATGAACTTTACTATGGAAAATGTAAGTGATCATATGCAAGCGACAAAAGAAGTAAACGATGCCTTTAATCAAATTACATACAATATTGAAGGATTACATCAGCAATTAACAACTTTCGAGCAATTAGCTATCGAAGTTGAAGCGAATGCTTCTCATGTCAGTCTATCTACTACGGACTTATCCGCTATTATTGAGGAAGCTTCGGCTAGCTTAGAAGAAATGAGTGCTACAGTAGAAAACTTAACGAAAGAAAACAACCAGATTGGAGAAGAAATGAAAAATACAGAGAAGCTTGCCCTTCAATTGACTACACGTTAATTTTGAGCTCAACAGGAGTCTATTGGTCAATTAAGCTATCTTTATCATACATAAGTAATTTGGTATAAAAATCCTTTTGAGCAGTCTTTTCAAACCCACCCACTCTACTAACCATGAGTAATTTACTAGTTTGAAATTATTTTCCTACAATTTCACAGGCTATAGATTGAATCACTTAATGTGTTAATCAAACGTTTGATCAATTAGCCTGTCCCCTTTAACTCCACGATTTAATCCTCTTTCTTGTCAAAACTACTCAAAGTATGATAGTTTCGTGACAGAAACAAACTCTGAGTATAGGGGGTTACATATGAATAGGAAAGTGTTTTTCATTGCAATGATTACAGTGGTAGGTTGGGCTTCTGGGTTTGCTGCTATTTCAGCAAGTTTACAAGGTGGATTCTCCGCAGGTCACCTGATGCTTTTCAGGTTTATGATCGCTTCTTTTATATTTTTTCTCTACGCTATTTACCCTCGTTCCAATTTTAAATGGCCAAGAAAAGAAGATTTGGGACGCATCTTTTTGCTAGGTCTCGCCGGAATTACCTTTTATCAATTTGGTGTAACTTTTGGCCAACAGACGGTAGCTGCAGGTACGGCTAGCATGATCGTTGGTTCAGCGCCAATATTCACGACACTTATTGCCGTTTTTATTTTAAAAGAACGAATGGAATGGTATGGGTGGGTTGGACTCGGGATAGGCTTCATAGGAATTACATTAATTACCTTAGGATCTACTGGTATGACATTTACATTATCTAAGGGGCTTTTATTCATCTTTTTCGCTACCGTTTCTACGTCCTTTTTTTTCGTTTATCAAAAACCATTATTTTTGACTTATCATCCGATTGAATTAACAGCATATTTTACTTGGGCAGGTACAATACCAATGCTTATTTTTTTACCCGGTCTCTTCGATACAATACAATCAGCAACAGTTGAGGCAACCGTTGCAGCAGTTTATGTAGGAATCGTTCCAGCAGCACTTTGTTATGCTACTTGGGCAATCGCTTTATCGATCGGAAATGTGAGTCAAATTTCGAGCTTTTTATATTTAGAGCCACCCATTGCCATAATAATTGCATGGATATGGCTACATGAGCTTCCGACTGTACTATCTATGATCGGTGGGTTTATTGCGATTTCCAGTGTCGCTGTGGTAAACATTATCGGACGTAAAAATCGAAGAATGAAAGATCCCGTTAGTACGTAACTCAACTTTCGCAGTGAGAAATGTCGAATGAACCTTGATACTATTTAATAGATAAAGGTACAGTACTTATGTTGACTTTGAGTAGTAAACGTAAACTCTGCAGTAACTGAAGTCTATGATCCTTAGTTTCAGCATCGTTGATTTCCGCTCCGGGCAGTACGCTTTCCGCGGGCAACGCTTCAGCTTCCTCAGAAGCAAAGATCGCTTCTTGCGGGATCTTCAGCTGTTGCTTTTCCCGCAGGAGTCGACTGCCCTCTGCTCAATCTACTATCACGTAATGGCGTGTGTAGACTTCCTCAAGCAATAACAGCATCACTCCAGCGGAGGAAATATGTGGAGACTCCTATGGGAGCAAAGGTTGGCCACTGAAAAACATATTTTGGAAATTAATTTTCCTACTTTGATAACTAAAATCGAATGAAAAACGGCATTCATTCCCCACTTTCATCCGAAATTTTGCACGAATTTTGGGAATGGATTTGCATACGTTAGAAAATAGTGGACTTTTTCAGTGGTCTCAGCAAAGGCCTAGATGAGACTACACAGTGCGTAGCACAAGAAGGCCGGGCAGCCACCCATGGTAAAGGAGACACTGTGAAAGCAAGCGTAAGCGCAGCTCGAACAGATGTCGCTCTTATGCCCGTGGTGAAAGCGAAACATATTTCCGTAGTGGTAAGATAATAACGATCTTAAGTTACTGCACTTCTACTTTTACAAAGCAGTAATTTCTGTAACTATGAACAGTGCATTTCTTACATTTTCAATGTGGGCTATGAAAGATGCGTTAAATCAAGTGCTACTCAACCTTCACACCAATTCTATTGGTGCGAAAGTTGAGTACGTAATAATAGAAAGGGTGAATATAAGATGAACATATTCGTTGATGCGGATGCCTCTCCTGTTCAAGAAGAAGTTATTCAAATTGCTTCTAAATTTAATTTAGAAGTAACGCTGGTGAAAAGCTTTTCTCATTACTCTCATACCAATCAAGCTTCTAATGTAAAAACAGTTTATGTTGATAAAGGCGCAGATATGGCGGATTTTGAAATAATTAAAAGAGCGAGAAAAGGAGATCTTATTGTAACGCAGGACTATGGACTTGCTTCCCTAGGTTTAGGTAAAGGCTGTCTCGTTATCCATCATAAAGGATTTCAATATACGGATAAAAACATTGACCGACTTCTCACCACAAGACATGCAAGTGCTCTTGCCCGACGAGGAGGTCTACGTACGAAAGGACCTAAACCATTTACAGAAGAAGACAGGAAAAAATTCATCCTACTGTTACAAAAACTTCTAACAGAATCTTCTCTTTAGTGAATACGTAACTAATTTTTAAAGGATTCATGTAATGAAGTAAAATATTTAATAGAAACTTTTCGTATATTTATTCATATACGTCAATAATCCCTGTTCAAAATAGTTTGAAAAAGTGGTATAATTAGTAGTGTTGTAAATTAATCGATACGGAAAATTAAATAGTCGAAATATTTTTTGCAAAGGATAAAATGAGGTGACGTTTTGAGTAAGGATATATCGATAGGTTTATTAGGATTAGGAGTTGTGGGTTCTGGAGTTATTAAAATTGTAGAAGACCACCAAGAAGAACTTGTACACCAACTCGGTCGCGGTGTAAAAGTCGAAAAAGTGCTTGTGAGAGATATTGAAAAAGCCCGTCAAGTCGATATTGATCACAGCCTGCTAACGACAAATTGTGAAGATGTTCTACAAAATCCTAATATAGATGTAGTAGTTGAAGTAATGGGTGGCGTAGATGTCGCCCGTAATTATATTTTAGAAGCTTTACAAGCAAAAAAACATGTTGTAACTGCAAATAAAGATTTGATCGCTCTTCACGGACCAGAGCTCGAAGAAACGGCGCGTCTCAATGGTTGTGACCTTCTGTATGAGGCAAGTGTCGGAGGTGGAATCCCATTATTACGCGGATTATCAGACGGACTTGTGTCAGATCGAATTCAGCAAGTGATGGGGATTGTAAACGGAACGACGAACTATATTTTAACAAAAATGGATCAGGAAGGTCAGAGCTATGAAGATGCCCTTCAGAAAGCTCAAGAACTTGGTTTTGCAGAAGCCGATCCTACCGCTGACGTTGACGGTTTAGATGCTGCAAGAAAAATGGTGATCTTAGCCCGTCTATCTTTCTTTACAAATGTTGAACTAGAAGATGTGGAAGTAGAAGGTATTTCCAATGTATCTTTATCAGATATTGAGTATGGAAAGAAATTAAATTTAACTATGAAATTAATTGGGTTTGCTAATCGTCATAATAACCAAATTGAAGTTAGCGTACAGCCGACATTCTTATCAAACAATCATCCACTAGCAGCAGTTAATGATGAATATAATGCTGTCTATGTAAATGGAGAGGCAGTCGGTGAGACTATGTTTTACGGTCCAGGAGCAGGAAGTTTACCGACAGCAACCGCTGTTATGTCGGATGTAGTTGAAGCGTTAAAAAATATGCTTTTAGGTGTTAATGGTAAAAAATTTGTGAAACCACGTTTCCAAAAAGAATTAACTCCTGCTGATAAACGATTCAGCCAATATTACTTACGTCTGCATGTCAAAGATGAAATCGGCGCCTTCGCTTCTATTTCTGAATTATTTAATCAGCTAGGAATCAGTTTTGAACGAATTTTACAGACTCCTGCGAGCAAAGGCTTTGCTGAAATTGTCGTAGTAACCCATAAAACATCGTTTGAGAACTTCCAAAATGCGATGAAAAAACTAGATGAATTACAAGTAATCGATACAATAGAAAGCTACTTCCGTGTTGAAGGAGATGCATAATAAAATGAATTGGCAAGGTCTTATAAAAGAATACGCCGAGTTTTTACCCGTGACAGAAGAAACTCCTGCGTTAACATTACATGAAGGGAATACCCCGCTAATATATTTCCCTCACATTTCAAAAGAATTAGGAATTGAATTATATGGAAAGTATGAAGGCTTAAATCCAACTGGATCTTTTAAAGATCGTGGAATGGTTATGGCTGTTGCAAAAGCGAAAGAAAGCGGGAGCAAATCTGTTATCTGTGCTTCGACTGGAAATACTTCTGCTGCTGCTGCTGCTTATGCCGCAAAAGCAGGTATGAAAGCAGTTGTCGTTATTCCTGAAGGGAAAGTTGCTTTAGGAAAGCTTGCTCAAGCTGTTATGTATGGTGCTGAGATCGTTCAAATTGCAGGTAACTTTGATGACGCGTTAACAATGGTCCAGCATATTAGTGAAAAATATCCTGTTACGCTTGTAAACTCTGTGAATCCATACCGTTTGGAAGGACAAAAGACAGCTGCATTTGAAATTATTGACCAACTTGGACAAGCACCGGATATTCTTGCAATTCCAGTTGGAAATGCCGGAAATATCAGTGCTTACTGGAAAGGTTTTAAAGAATATAACGAGAAAAAACAAACTGCTCTACCTAAAATTTATGGGTTTGAAGCAGAAGGTGCTGCAGCAATTGCAAAAGATGAGGTTATTAAAGAACCGGAAACTGTTGCAACTGCAATTCGCATTGGAAATCCAGCAAGCTGGAACTTGGCAACAGCAGCAAGAGATGAATCTGGTGGAATGATTACTTCTGTTTCAGATGAAGAAATTCTATCAGCATTTAAAACTCTTCCAGCAAAAGAAGGTATTTTTGCGGAACCAGGTTCATGTGCTTCGATTGCAGGAGTTTATCAGCAAGTTAAAGCTGGAACTATTGCACCTGGAAGTAAAGTTGTTGCAATCTTAACCGGTAACGGCTTAAAAGATCCGCAAACTGCGATTGATCAAATTACAATTGATCCTGTATCTCTTCCTAACGATGAAGAAGCAGTGACAGATTATATAAAAAAAACGGTAGGTAACTAGTATGTTTACGATCTCTGTGCCTGCAAGTTCTGCAAATATCGGACCAGGCTTCGATTCAGCAGGAGTTGCAGTTAGTCGGTATTTAACTTTACAAGTAACAAAAGCAGATAATTGGCAATTCAGCCATACAACATCAGTTATTCCTTCCGTTAGAAACTATAAAGACCATTTTATTTATAAGGTCGCCAATCAAGTAGCCGGGTGGCATGCATGTACACTGTCCCCTGCTCACGTTACAATGGAAAGTGATATCCCACTTGCAAGAGGGTTAGGAAGTAGTGCTTCAGCAATCGTTGCAGGCATTGAACTTGCAAACCAGTTGTGTTCATTAGAGTTAACGGAACGAGAAAAACTCGATTATGCGGTAAAAATTGAGGGGCATCCAGACAATGTCGCTGCATGTTTAATAGGCGGCTTTGTTGTCACAGTGAAAATGGGTGAAGAAGCTAGTTTCAAAAAGCTTCCAGCTATCGATACTGATTTGGTCGTTTATATCCCAAACTTTGAGTTAAAGACTGAAGATGCTCGCAAAGTTCTTCCCGATAACTTAATCATGAAAGATGCAGCAACTGCGAGTGGAGTAAGTAATCTAATGATTTCCGCTTTATTAACTGGAGATTATGAATTAGCTGGTAAAATGATGGAAAGTGATTTATTCCATGAAAGTTACCGAGCTAAACTGATTCCAAACTATTTTGAAATTCGTTCAAATGCTAGAAGTCTTGGTGCATATGGTACAGTTATCAGTGGGGCTGGACCAACGATGATTTCTTTCGTTCCAAATGGAAAAGGAAAAGAAATTGCAATGAAGATGAAGCAACTTCTTCCTGATTACGAAGTAGAAGCACTTGAACTAGATGAAAATGGTTTACAAGTAAAAGTGAATATTAATAACTAAATCAGTAAATCTCTATAAGAGATATAGACATATTAACCATTAGAAACATCAGCCGATCTCGGCTGTTTTTTCTTTTAATTGGGCGGAAAGTATGTATGAAATTTTTCACTTTACTTATTTCTTGCTCATATTGTGAATTACTCGTCATGTCAATCAACTTTCTTAAAAGCTTTTCTATAATAAAAACTATCCTTCAGTCGAGTATCCAACTGAGGATAGTTTTAAATTATACAGTATTAACCTAATACAGTTTGATCACTAACTAACTGTCTGCCTCGGATTCGTTGGAACTCCTCTAATAAGTTTTCAATCGTTAATTTGGACTTTTCTTCTCCGCTTACATCAAAAATAATTTGTCCTGCATCCATCATAATTAATCGATCACCCATGTCAAGTGCTTGTTGCATATTATGTGTAACCATTAAAGTCGTTAAACCAAATTTCTCCACGATTTCAGAAGTTAACTCAGTAATTAATTCAGCACGTGCCGGATCCAAGGCTGCAGTATGCTCATCAAGCAGTAATATATTCGGCTCCGTAAAAGTTGCCATTAATAGAGAAAGGGCTTGCCTTTCACCACCGGATAATAGTCCAACTTTTGCATTCAGACGATTTTCTAGACCTAGATTTAACGTCTTTAAATAGTCTTTGAACATATCACGGCGTTTTTTATTTACACCTAAACGTAAACCGCGTTTCTTATTACGTGCATAGGCAATTGCTAAATTTTCCTCGATTGTCATTGATGGTGCTGTTCCCGCCATAGGGTCTTGGAACACACGTCCAATAAACTGCGAACGTTTAAATTCCGGTAAATAATCGACTCGTTTTTCATCAATAAATATATCTCCGACGTCAGAAAATAAATTTCCTGAGATTACATTCATCAAGGTTGATTTACCAGCGCCATTTCCACCTATGACAGTTACGAACTCCCCTTTAGTAAGTTTAAGATTGATTTGCTGCAAAGCTTTTTTTTCATCTGGTGTTCCTTCATTAAACGTGATGGATATATGTCGTAAATTAAGCATTTTTTACATCCTCCACTTGTAGTGCTGCCCGCTTTTTCAATCGGCGTTTTTTCTCTCTTTGTGCATGTAATATTTTTGGTGCAACTAATGCCAATATAACAAGTAATGCAGTAATTAATTTCATATCACCTGTATCCAAAAATTCTACCCGTAAAGCAAGAGTAACAACGATTCGATAAATAACAGCACCTAAAATAACAGCTAAAGTGGCACGAGCAATTGTCTTTGTGCCAAATAACGCTTCTCCTATAATAACGGAAGCAAGTCCAATAATGATCATTCCGATCCCCATCCCGACATCGGCAAACCCTCCATGTTGAGCAATGAGGGCTCCAGAGAAGGCAACTAGACCATTAGAAATTCCAATTCCAATAATAATCAGATTATCTGTATTCGCAGAAAAACTACGAATCATCCGTTGATTATCCCCTGTTGCACGTAATGCTAATCCAACTTCTGTCTTTAAATAGTAATCTGCAACTAATTTAATAATCAAAAGAACGATAATCATGATGAAAACAATTCCCCATGTCGCAGGGAAGCGTTCAAGTCCTAAAGCAGACAAAAGATTATTTAAAACCGTATCAATTCCGGTTTTCTCCCATACAGAAATTAATTGGGTTTTTAACGTTGATTCATTCAGCATAGATAATGTTGGTTGTCCCATAATACGTAAGTTAATAGAATATAGTGCAATCATCATTAAAATTCCAGAAAGAAGAGCGTTTATTTTCCCTTTTGTATGCAGAATTCCAGTGATACATCCCGCAAGAAATCCTGCGAGTGCCCCTAAAATTGTTCCCAGCACAGGAGGTAATCCATTCATGATGGAAATAGCGGCAACAGCGGCGCCAGTAACAAAACTTCCATCAACAGTTAAATCTGGAAAATCTAAAACTCTAAAAGATAAATAAACACCAAGAGCCATAATCGCATAAATTGCTCCCGATTCGACAGCGCCGAACAATGATAAAAACATGTCATCCCCCTTTTCGTTATATATTTTTTATATAAATGTATCTATTAATTCATATACCACAAATAAAATGTAAAGAAGGAAGCAGGATCGCTCCCCTGCTTCCTCTATATTGTACTAAAATTCCAATAAATTAGAAAGGTCTTTTTATTCAGTCTCAACGAACTCTGCATCATTATCCCAATCGTCATTCCATTCTATTCCTTGGGCTTCAGCAGCTCCTTTATTAATGAACAACTGAATAGCCGGTGGATACTCTACAGCAATTTCGCTAGGTGTTTTATCACCTTTTAAAATTTCAACGGCCATTTCACCAGTTCGATAACCGATCGTATGGTAATCAATTCCATATGTTGCAAATCCACCTTTTGCTAAAGAATCAGGTTCTCCAACAATTAGAGGGATTTTTTGGTCATTGGCAACACCGACAACGGTATCTAATGCAGATACTACTGTGTTGTCCGTAATAATGTAAAATACGTCGACATCTCCTGCCAATGTCTGAGCAGCTTGTTGAACTTCAGCTGAATTTGCTACAGTTCTTTCTGCTAGAGAAAGACTTGTTCCTTCAACAGCTTCCTGTACAGCTTCAATTTGTGTGACAGAGTTCTGCTCTCCTGCATTATATAGCAGTCCGACTTTTGCATCGGGGAAATATTTGTCAATAAACTCGACCGTTTTTATAATTCCATCCGGGTGTAAGTCTACTACTCCAGTAATATTATCACCTGGTTTGTCCATCGCTTCTACTAAGCCGGCATCAACCGCATCTGTCACTGATGTAAACAGAATCGGAATATCTTTTGTTGCATTAAGTGCTCCTACTGCACTTGGTGTTGAATTAGCAAAAATAAGATCTACATCATCTGAAACAAAATTATCAGCAATTGGTTTTACGTTATTTTGATCCCCTTGGGCACTCTGATGATCATAGGTCACATCAAGACCTGCATCTTCAATTGCTGCTTGAAAACCTTCATACGCAGCATCAAGCGATGGGTGTTCCACAATTTGCGTAGCACCAATAGTAAACGATTCTCCGCCATCTGTCGCTTCATCTTCTTTGGCTGTATCTGTTTCAGCAGAACCTTCAGAATCTGAATTACTTTCTTTCTCTCCGCCGCCACATGCTGCCAATACAAGAACACTAACAACAGCAACTAATAATAATTGTAGCCACTTTTTCATCAACACATTTCCCCCTCATTATATTCTTTATTCATGTGGTTACCCTATTATATCTAGTACTCTATCTCTACGCAAGACTTTTATTAATATTCTAAAAACGTATATTACTTTAAAGCGCCATAGTAAAGGGTAATAGAAAACGAAGGTTCTCATCAATTTTGTAATGAAGACCTTCGTTTCCTGTGCTTTTTGTATGTAGTTTAATTTTCACGATTATTAGAATTAAAGATCATTCTCTATTTGTTCAAGACACTGTACAACCGCATCTGAGGCTTTTTCTAACTCTGTTAATATACTTCTAGATTCTTCTATATTATCCCTTTCGTAGTGTTCTAACGCGAGTCTGGCATAATCATGAACAGCTTGATGTTGTTTTTCTAAACGCTTAAAAGCATGCTTATCCTTTACTTTCGATGGCAAATCACTATAATACCATTTTCCAAGTCGACAAGCGGTGTGAGATGAAACATCTTCGGCTTGAAGATCACCAAAACCTAATAATCTATTATAAATATTCCATTTCCACAGTAGATGGTCTGTCTTAGCGATTTGAATAATATCTTTCTCATTTTCAACTACATTTGTTTTCAGAAAAGACAGACGATAATTGTCCATTTTTTTACTTATCTCATAAATAACTTCAGCAGTCTCCACTGCATAGTGTTGAACGTTTTTACTTAAATCAAAAATAGTTGAATTCCTATCACTTATTTCTTCAACTGTAGAAGATTGTTCTTCGGTCATTGCCGCAATTTCTGTTATTTGATAATTAATCGAATGCATTACAGAAATAATATTTTCTAACTCTTTTCCAGCTGCTTGCGATCCTACAACACTTTTTTCAATTCTAGTACCGGTTTCTTTCATTCGTTCAGTTACTTCTGTTGATACACGTTGTAATGATTCCATATTTGTCGTTATTTGTTCAATTTGTTCTTTCGTATGTTCGGATAGTTTGCGAACTTCTGCTGCAACTACTGCAAATCCTTGACCATTTTCTCCAGCTCTTGCTGCTTCAATACTCGCATTTAACGCTAATAAATTCGTTTGTTCGGCTATTTCTTTTATTACATTTATCACTTCATGTGTATGGTCGATTTCTTTTCCAAGTTGAACAACATTTTCCATTACATGTTCATATGTTTTATCTACTTGTTCTATATCGTAAAACGAATTGTCAATAACTTTCCGGCTATTATCGGCAGCCTGTACAGCTTCTTCTGTCCTTTCTGCCACTTCACTAGCATGGTTAGATACTTCTTGAATCGATGCACTCATTTGCTCCGTTGCTGCTGTTACACTTTGAGTTTCCTTGATTTGAGTATCTGCCCCGTTAATTAAATGTTCGGACGTATCCAGTTTCGTAATATCTTGTAACATCCACGAAATTTCGTGTAAGAAAGATTGAAAAGTGGCATCTGTATAGACGTTGGTAATTAACTGTTTATCAAAAGTAGCTAATTTTTGAATCGCAATTACTAAGCGCATCATTTTATTCGGACTTTTATACAGTTTTTCCATTAAGATCGAAATCATAAACTGTACTAAAAGATCATGTGCCATAATAAAATGATTTGCTGTTAAATTTATTCTACTATGTACTTTTCCAATTTGAACTCTCGTCTGTATATAATCGTTTGATATATCGGCTTCCAAGAATTGTTCTATATATTGTTGCTGTGTTATTTTCAATCTATCAACAGTTGAATGCTTTGATATAATATTCACTAAGTGTTCTGAGGACATAATATTTTCATAAAATTTATGAACCATTTCTTCTTTAAATGGTAGTAAGTATTTTCCTGCTTCTCTCACATCATTTAAGGTATCTTTCGTTATATTTAAAAACTTTAATCTATCTGTTTGATTTTCACCAATAACTATATCAGAATCCATTATCTTTTTTGTATGTTTATTCCATGACTCGATTTTTCTTTTAAAAAACATGCTTTTCCTCCCTATGCACTAGTGATTGCAGGAGATATTTACTAGTGCTTTAGTATTAGATACATTGATTATATCCTAAAAGATGCAGGAAATAAATAACTAGGTGGATACTTGTAAGCAAACTGGGGTTATTTTTACCATCCCACTAAGAATATTATGTATAATGTAAAGGGAAAGTAGGGATATCGTTGACAAGAATAATGTACATAATTATCGTTGTTGCCTTTCTAGATACATTTATACAATTACCAATTATTACACCCTATTCATTAGAATTGGGTGCATCTTACTTATTAACTGGCGCTATAGTAGCTGTATACTCTTTTACTAACATGATAGGAAATGTGGTCGGTGGTCATTGGATTGATCGATTCGGTCGTAAAAAAATGCTGTTTATCGGAATTGTAACTGTATTTATTGCACTACTTTTCTATCCTCTGGCCCAGAATGGGGTACAACTATTTTTCGCAAGGTTTTTTCATGGTCTAGCAGGAGGAATCCTCATCCCAGCTGCATTCGCTTATATTGGAGATCAATCAACAGGTAAGTCACGTGGAAAAACAATGGCATTTACAGGTGCAAGCATTGGTATTGCAGCAATAGTTGGACCAGCAATTGGCGGAGTAATGGCTGCCCGTGCATCTATTGAAAGTGTTTTTTTACTTGTTGCCGGATTGTTTTTTGTTACTGCATTTGTTGTTTTCTTTTTTGTAAAAGAATCATTTGTCACCACAGAACGTGGAAAATTTACTTTTACTGAATTTATTCCTTTGATAAAACATCCGTTAATTATTTTATCTTCTCTTGCCGCATTCTCTCTAATGATAAGTAATGGTACTTTAGCTTTTGCTCTGCCATTGAATGTTGAGGTAATGGGAAGAACAACAGAAACGACTGGTATGTTATTAAGTACATTTGGAATTGTCGCATTAATCGTCTTTTTAACACCAATTAATGTTATTTATGATCGATTTTCCGCTGTAAATTTAATTGCCTTAGGCCTATCATTAATAGGTATAGCAATGATTGCATTAAGCTTTCTAACTACGTTTTCAAGTAATTTATTGGCAATGATTGTATATGGACTGGGTTTTTCATTCATCTTTCCTTCCATGAATAAATTAATTGCTGATGCTTCCTCAAAGGTTGATCGTGGAAAAGCTTACGGAATATTTTATGCTTTCTTTTCTTTAGGAGTTGTTGCCGGGTCATCTGTATCAGGATGGTTCGCTCAAATAATGGGTTTACCCTTTTTAGTCTGCGCAATTATTATGTTTGTTTCTGTAGGGATCATCCTTTTCATTGCAAAAAAAATTTCGGGTAGTGCTGTTTAGCTCTACCCGACTTTTATATATTTAAAGAGAAAAACCTGTTGTAAACATAACAAACAGGTTTTTCATTTAACACTTAGTTTTTAATTTTTCCTGCAATTTCCACTGTACGCTTTGCCTGGAACTTAACTGCATCTTCGGCATCTTCAACTATACCGTCATCACCTACTGTAACACTTACTCCATATGGATTACCGCCTGCTTTATAGATAGATTGGTCTGCATAACCAGGTGCCGCAACAATTGCACCCCAGTGATGCATCGAAGTATATAGTGATAAAATAGTTGCTTCTTGACCTCCGTGCGCATTTCCTGCTGAAGCCATTGCACTAACTACTTTATTAACTGTTTTCCCTGAAGCCCACAATCCACCTTGGGTATCTAAAAACTGTTTCATTTGAGAGGCCATTACGCCAAATCGAGTCGGTACGCTAAAGATAATCGCATCTGCCCATTCCAAATCTTCTGATTTAGCTTCTGGAACGTCCTTCGTTTCATCGACATGTTTTCTCCAGGCGGGATTGGAATCAATTGCTGCATCTGGTGCTAATTCTGGAACTTTTAGAATTCTAACTTCAGCACCTAGTTCTTTTGCTCCTTCTTCAGCCCATTGAGCAAGCTGATAATTTGTCCCTGTTGAACTATAATAAACAATTGCTAATTTTACGTTTGACACTATATTTCTCTCCTCTTTTAATTTTATCTATTATTCTTCCCTATACATATAGATAAAATTAATATTAATTAAATATATTCAATTAGAGATATTAGTAAAAAAATTAAATGGAATCAGCAAATAAACCTATCTTTTTTAAAAGTACAATGGCATGTTCTTTCTCTTCTTTGGTTAGACTTGAAAAGATATTAGCTATCGCTTTTCTATGCTGCGGAAAAATTTCTTTTATTACTTGGTGACCTCTTTCAGTTAATTTCCCATAAATTACACGACGATCTTTTGGACAAGCAATCCTTTCCAAGTACCCTTTCTCCTCTAACTTATCAACTACGTATGTAATGCTGCTACTTGCAAGCAATACTTTTTTACCGATTAATTGAATCGGCTGTTCTCCCTTATGGTATAAGAATTCCAAAACCGCAAATTCTGTTAAATTTAAATTGTAACTTTTTATATCTTTAACTACTTGCTTTCTAACGGATTCCAGGGCTCGACTCAATACGATAAATAATTTTAAAGAAAGTTCTTCATCTTCATGTACTTTAATTTCATTTTGCATCCATCTCACCTTTCCCAAAATATCTCGAATTCATATTAATTATATTCGAGGTAATGGTTTTCGTCAATTAATTAATTTTCACACAAAAAATGACGACATCTCGTCGCCATTTATTTATTCATTAAATCTTGGATCCGATAGTAAACGCTCAACCTCTTCTTTATGTCTTGTTTCATCTGCAATCATATCTTCAAGCTGAACGACTAACTCTGTCATTCTTAAATCTTCTGCTTGCTTTTTACGTTCTTCATAACGCTCAATTGTTTCTGATTCTGATTTATGAACAGCTTCAAGTAAATCTTTCACTTCTGAAGGTTGAGGTACTTCAGCTGCAGTTGTCGTTGGTGTTCCACCCAACGCTTTTATCTTTTCTGATAAATACATTGCATGGCCAAGTTCATCTGTAATTTCTTCTTCAAAGAAAGGTTTTAATGCAGAACGATACAAACCGGAAACAACAGAAGCACTATACGTATACTGAATAGCCGCCCCATATTCATGGGCTAAATCGAGATTTAAACCTTCGATCAGCTTTTCTTTTTCTTGATCCATTTACTTCACCCCTTTAGTTTTTCCTATCTTTTATTCTTCCCTATTCAGATAAAATAAAACAAAAAATTCGTCTGTATTAATGAAAAGGTAAACGTTCAGGATAATTAAACTAAAAAGGAAGTGATAAAAAGTTATTCCCAAGTATATGGAGTTTCTTGATACACATAATAATTTAGCCAGTTAGAAAACAACAAATGGGTATGCGCTCTCCAAGTGTTAAGTGGTGTCTTATTAATATTATTGTTTGGAAAATAATTTTCCGGCATATGAATATCCAAACCCTTTGCCAAATCTCTCTCATATTCTTCGGCAAGCGTAGTTGCATCATATTCTAAATGACCAGTGACCATAATATGTTTATCATCTTTCGATTTCAATAAAAATACTCCTGCGTCATCCGATACAGCTAATATTTGCAAATCAGGATGATTTTTTATTTCTTCCAAAGCCACTTCCGTATAACGAGAATGAGGTGCATTAAAAACATCTTCAAATCCTCTGACTAGTTCGACTGTTGGATCCAATACCGTATGATTAAAAATACCCGAACATTTTTTAGGTAATTCAGCCTTATCAATTCCATAATGATGATAAAGTGCAGCCTGTGCTCCCCAACAAATATGAAAAACAGAGGTGACATTTGATTTTGTCCAATCCATAATTTCAACAAGTTCTTCCCAATAATTCACATCTTCAAATTGAAAATGCTCTATCGGTGCTCCTGTTATAATCATCCCATCAAAACGCTTATCTTTTATATCATTAAATGTAGTATAAAATGTGTCTAAATGGGACTTACTTACATTTTTAGACACATGTGTAGCTGTATGTAAAAATGTAATATTCACTTGTAAAGGAGTATTTCCTAATAAACGTAATAATTGTAATTCTGTTTTCTCTTTCTCTGGCATTAAATTCAATATCACTATATTTAATGGACGGATATCCTGAGTTCTTGCTCTATTCTCATCCATAATAAATATTTTCTCTTTTTTCAGTAATTTTCGAGCAGGCAATTCTTGTGGTATATTTATTGGCACCTTACTTCTCTCCCTTCCCTTACTACATTATAACGGTTTCAATCTCTTACTGGCAATTATAATATATACATACAGCCGATTTCTTCCGATTAAAAATCGTTCATCTTGCCAATTTATAATAACTATGTTATTTTACTTATTATACATATTGACTGATTCTGTCATTTGGTCATTATTAGAAACGGAGGAGGTAAGATGGGATTTGACCGTAGGCAGGAAATATTAAATGCAGCAACAAAATCGTTCTCCTTATTTGGATATAAGGCAACAACAATGGATCAAGTCGCAAAGCTAGCCAACGTAGGAAAAGGGACCATTTACACTTTCTTTAAAAATAAGGAAGAATTATTCGATGAGATTACTACAAAATTAATTTCAGATATGGAAATGGCTGCTACAAACGCGATTAATCCTTCCCAGTCCTTTCAAGAAAATGTACATCTTGCTTTATATAGTATGCTTGAATTTCGAATTGAGCATCAGCTTACAATCAAGTTATTTCAGGAAGAACGTGATATTGGTACACCTGTCGTACAGCAAGTCATGAAAAAGTTGGAAAGAACCATATTAAATTTCATTAAAGAGAAAATTGATCGTGCGATTGAAAAAAATGAGATTAAGCCTTGTGATTCAGAAATTACTGCTTTTATATTGCTTAAACTATATATCGCGCTCATCTTTGACTGGGAGCGAGATCGTGAGCCGCTAACTAAAAAGGAAATCGCTAATTTATTTGATCTTTATATTTTTAAAGGATTATCAAACTGATAATCCATCATTTTTTAATTTTAATGACCGTTTGAGAATTTCGGTCACTTATTACAACAGGAGGTCTATTCAGTGAAAGGAATAGTAAAAGAGTTTAGTCAACTATGTAAAGAACATAAGTTGCTCATTGCAACAATCGCTGTTATCGCGGTACCTATTTTATATGCCGGGATGTTTCTGTGGGCATTTTGGGATCCATATGACCACTTAGCAGATTTACCAATTGCAGTTGTAAATGAAGATAAAGGCGCAACATTAGAAGATGAAAAGATTCAACTCGGAAATGAGCTTGTAGATAAGTTAAAAGAAGATCCGGATTTTGACTTTCATTTTGTACAAAAAGAAAAAGCAAACCAAGGATTAAATAACCAAGATTATTATATCGCTATCGAAATCCCTAGTGATTTTTCAAAAAATGCGACGACGCTTATGGATAACACTCCTAAGCAGCTTGATATCATTTATATGCCGAATGAAAGTTATAATTTTCTTGCTTCACAAATCGGAGAAACGGCGATGCTACAAATTGAAGCTGCTCTCGAAGAAAAAATTACGGAAACATATGCAGAAATGATTTTTGAAAAAATTGATGATGTAGCAGTAGGGCTCGAGGATGCTAGCAAAGCTACCAATGACTTAAATGAAGGTGCAGAAGAATTGAAAAAAGGAACTGGAGACCTTCAAATTCATTTACAGACTTTAGCCGAAAAAACGCTTGAATTTCAAAATGGTATGACAACTGCCAAAGATGGTTCCGGTGAATTAACGGATGGTTCTTCCCAATTAGCTACTGGTATGGAACAATTAGATGAAGGTAATAAACAGCTTTTACAAGCATCTGAAGAAGTTAAAGCAGGCTCAGATCAAGTGGCAAATGGAGTTAGTCAGACCAACGCAGGTATGCAACAATTAAATGAAAAAACACCAGAACTACTTGATGGCACAAATGCTGTTCTAGATGGAGTAAAAGAGTTAAAAAAAGAACTCCCTGCTCAGTTAGCGAAAAACATTCAAGAAACGATCCAAGCGAATGGGGAAAAATTAACCGAAGGATTAGATGAATTACAAGCAGGTGTCACATCAGGTTTAGATCAACAATTAGCCCCTGCTTTAACAGAAGGGGTTGCGAATCAAGTTGCCGATCAACTCATTGCCAGTCAATCTGCACAAGTAGAACAGCTAGCAACGACACTTCTAGAAAATGGCGTCGACCCTCAACTTGTTAAAGGGGTAACAGATCAGCTGAAAGATCAAGCACCAACAAAAGATGCAACCGTCGAAATGATTAAAGAAAGTTTAACAAGCCCAATTAATGAATCCGTACAAACGGTGAATTCTACTATCAAAGATGGCTTTAACACATACAAAAAAGAAATGACAAACGGTCTTGCAGGGGCATCTGATGGATTAGATGAAAAGATTGCACAAGCTGTCAATCCTTCCTTTCAACAGCTTCAATTAGGTCTGGAAGCAATTTACTCAGGGCAGGAACAACTACAGTCCGGTGTGACCAAATTAGCTGAAGGAACTGAGAAATTAAATAACGGTGCCGCTTCGTTATCTGAAGGGCAACATCAATATGTTGAAAACATGCAGCTATTTAGCACTAAATTTTCCGATGCTCGAAATGGTGCTGATTCCTTAGCAAATGGTGCTGGCAAATTATTTAACGGCATGGTGACACTTAGTGATGGATCTATTCAATTAAACAATGGAGCAGTACAGTTGAAAGACGGAGCGCTTCAGCTAAATGAGGGAATGGGTGAATTAACTAATGGCACATCTGAGTTTAAAACAGAGATGAATAAAGCTGCAGATGATGCTGCTGCAATCGAAACCGATGAAAATACCTACAATATGATGGCAAACCCAGTCAATGTAAAAAATGAAAAAATAAATAAAGTACCAAATTACGGAACAGGATTTGCACCATATTTCCTATCATTAGGACTATTCGTAGGAGCTCTGTTACTATCAATTGTTTATCCTTTACGTGAACCAGCAGGCATCCCAACTAGTGGATTAAATTGGTTTTTTAGTAAGTTTACAGTGTTATTTTCGGTCGGAATATTACAGGCATTCATTGCTAGTGGATTTTTATTACTTGGTCTCGGTTTAGAAGTGAAGAGTGTTCCACTGTTTATTTTGTTTGCCGTGATTACAAGCCTTGTGTTTATTACACTTATTCAATTCCTTGTCACATGCTTAGAAGACCCAGGTCGCTTTATTGCAATCATTATCTTGATCTTGCAATTAACGACAAGTGCAGGAACATTTCCTTTAGAACTAATTCCGAAAGCATTGCAACCATTTAATTATTTGTTGCCGATGACTTATTCTGTAGAAGGATTTAAAGCAGTCATTTCAAGCGGTGATTTCTCTGTAATGTGGCAAAATGCAGGAATCTTACTCGCATTTGCAAGCCTATTTATTTTACTTACAATCTCTTACTTTATAGTGATGTTTAAACGAAAATTTGGTTCCATGCAGGAAAAACATGTTTAAACATTCAGAAGTTATCAACAGATTTTTCTTTTAAGTGTTTTTATGTATCTTTTATAATTAATTAAAGTTGAAAACGTCGGATTTGGCTTCATTTCAATGGGTTTAATGCTTCGCAATCCCTTTCGAATGAGAGCCAGAACCGACGTTCTTTTATTTAAGTTGCTTTATTAACTATAGTTATACACAAGATTAACAATCATTTTGGGGATAATTTTTTAAAGTATTGATATTACAATTCTCATCCTTGTTCATATGTATTGTGGATAATTCTGTGGATTATGTGGATAAGGTGGATAACTAAATTATCTATGTAACTAAAGTCTTACTCAGTAAGGACTTACCCTCTTATTAATTGAAATGCATCGGTCTTAGTATCTAATACTTCTAACAATTCTATCTCCTTTTTGTAGATAACCATTTTCTTATTAATAATTATAAAATTAAATGATCATATTTTACTTAACCTTCGCAGTAACAAAGAGAGTATAAACAGATATGTGGATAACCTAGAAATAGCGTCGTTGATTTACGCTCTTGGCAATCGCTTTCACCACAGGCATAAGAGCGACATCTGTTCTAGCGAAGGAAATATGTGGAGACTCCTATGGGAGCATAGGCCTAGATGAGACTACGCAGTGCGTAGCACAAGGAGGCTCAACAGCCGCCCATGGAAAGCGAAACATATTTCCACAGCGGTATGCAATTACATCGTCAGTTATGTCGCAGTGTATATCAATTAAGATGATGAGAAAATTTTTGAAGTATAGTTGTCTACAGGTTTTTAAAGTCACCAGTTTCTCAACTAAGGAGTCTAAATACTACCAAGGTTTATTTATCTATTTCACGCTACAAAAATTGAGAATATTAAATATAAACATATTCATAAGTATACTTTATGTTCATTTCTTGATATGATAAATACAAATTAATCTCTAGTGAAGCACTATGAAATTGAGGTGAAATACGTGCAAGAAACATGGGCATTTTTAGATACTGGACATCATGACGCAGCAACAAATATGGCTATAGATGAAGCTCTGCTTCATTGGCACAGTGAAGGTAAAATAGCCCCGACGTTACGATTCTACGGTTGGAAGAAACCTAGCCTCACTGTAGGACACTTTCAAAATGTAGAAAAAACCATAGACTTTTCGGGTATCGAAAGACATGACTGTGATTTTGTCCGTCGATTAACCGGTGGAAGTGCAGTTTTACATGATGATGAATTAACATATAGTATTATCGTAAGTGAGAGTCACCCTAAAATCCCTCACTCTGTGAACAAAGCGTATTATATTTTGTCTCAAGGATTGTTAGAGGGATATCGTGAATTAGGAATTGAAGCAGACTTTGCTTATCCTGAACGAGAGTTATTGCGAGATCGATCCGCAGTCTGTTTTGAACAGCCGGCAATTTATGAAATGGTTGTTGATGGGAAGAAAATTTCCGGAAATGCACAAACACGTAAAGACGGAGTACTCCTTCAACATGGTTCTATTCCAATGAGTTTTGACTCCAATATGTTATTTGATTTATTTAAATTTTCTTCTGAACGGCTTAGAGAGCGGCAACGAAATGCATTTGAGAAAAAAGCGATTAGTATTTATGATATTAAGAAAAAAGAACATACATATTCGATGCTTAAAGAAGCATTTTTAAAAGGTTTCCAAAAAAGTCTAAATATCCTTACAGAGCCAACGGAATTAACAAAAGACGACTGGCATTACATTCATCATTTAGCTGAAACTAAATATCGAACGAAAGAATGGAATGAACATCGTAGAAAAAAAGCGGGGAGTGTTTCATCATGACAAAAAATCAAGAATACTTACGTAAGCCGGATTGGTTAAGAATTAAAATAAATACGAGCGATTCCTATAAAGGGCTTAAAAAATTAATGCGAGAGAAAAAGCTAAATACCGTTTGTGAAGAAGCAAGATGCCCTAATCTTCATGAATGTTGGAGTGAACGACAAACAGCTACCTTTATGATCCTTGGGGATACGTGTACGAGAGGATGTCGTTTCTGTGCTGTAAAAACTGGTCTTCCGAATGAACTTGACTGGGGAGAACCTGAGCGTGTCGCTGATTCTGTAAAAATTATGGGTTTAAAACATGTGGTTATTACGGCTGTTGCACGTGACGATTTAAAAGATGGTGGAGCTGCTGTTTTCGCTGAAACAGTTCGCCAAGTACGTAAGAAAAATCCTGGAACAACCATTGAAATTTTACCTTCTGATATGAAGGGTGATTACGAGAGTTTACATACATTAATGTCGTCAGAGCCGGATATTTTTAACCATAATATTGAAACAGTTCGTCGCCTAACAAAGCGTGTACGTGCCATTGCTAAATATGATCGTTCACTTGAATTATTACAACGTGTTAAGAACTTTGCACCTAACACACCAACAAAATCAAGTATAATGGTCGGTCTTGGGGAGACAAAAGAGGAAATTCTAGAAGCTATGGATGATCTACTTGCCCATGATGTTGATATCTTAACAATCGGTCAATACTTACAACCAACGAAAAAACATTTAGATGTAGAACGCTATTACCATCCAGATGAGTTTAAAGAGTTGGAAAAAATCGCATTAGAAAAAGGTTTTAAACACTGTAAATCCGGTCCACTTGTCCGTTCCTCTTACCACGCAGACGAACAAGTATCAGCTGCTTCAGCACAACGCCGCATTCAGTATATGAAAGGTTATGAAGAAACAGAAAATAAAGAAGTAGACTTTTCGTTAGTTGATATGTTGCGATCTGATTCTTAAATAAAATTAATTGTTTCCATAGGCTGTTGAGAAAACCTCAACAGCCTTTATTACTCTTGCTCTGGACTTGATATCAAGCCGAGAAATAAATTTATGTTTGACTCTTCCATATTAATTGTAAATAAAAATGGTCGGTTTACATCCATATAAAAGTCGTCTCCAATGATAGCAGAAGTCGCTCTCATTTCCACTGAAGTTGCCGCAGCAGCTTCCGATCCTTCCTCATTAACATTAATAAAGGCTTTTTGTTTCACTTTATGAATCCACAAAGGAGTGTCTTCTTCGATCATCTGCGAAAAATCTGCTTCATTATTGTCAAAAGCTGAAATTATTCCTAACTGTTGTAAAGACTCATTTAATTTTGTTTCATATTCAACTTGAAACTTAGGCAGCTTTATAATACCGTTTGTTTCTTTAAATTGTGTTTGCAACTCTTTCCAGCTTTCAGGAGTCATTTCTTTGGCGACTTCATCCAACGAAACACCTTCGTTGGGAAGAATAATTTGCATGTTCATCTCCCCTTTTCCATATGGAAGTTTTATTGCTTGAATAGATTCATTTTCTACATATTCTAGTTCTTCTTCCAATACCATAAAAGGGACATCCATTTCACTTTCAGGTGAAAAAAACATTGAATCCTTAGTGTTTCCTTCATTGAATTCATAAGTCCATTTCCCTTTAAAATATAATGCATTTATTAACAAAGTAGCCATATCTGGATGTAAAGGGGCCTCAATAATTTCTTCAATCTTCCCATTTGTAGAATCATTTACCCAGTTATTAATTTGATTGACTGAAGCATTATCTAAAACAATTTCAGAAATTTCCGCATCGAAATAATCGATTGCTTTTTTCTTAAACTCTTCCTTAAAATGATATTCTTCATTTAACCAAATTGAATTTGCAATGGAAAGTTCGACTCCCTCTGAATCCTTTATTAATATATCCAAAAGTGCCCGATTAGCCTTATTAATTTCATCAGCAGTTAGCCCATCCAGTTTTAGTGCCTCTTCCATTTCCTTTTTTGTTATATCCTCTGCACCATTATATGCGATTAATAATGCCATGAGAGCACTCGTAGGTGAAATCAAAATATTCCCGTTTTCATCTGGATCCACTTTATCAAGCAAAGAAAACCCTAAAATGTTATTAGGTTCAACAAGTTGTTCATAATCCCCCACACTTCCGGAAACGGCTTGGTCTTCTTGCTCTTCTACTTCCTTGCCATTTCCACAACCAACTGCTAATAAAAGAATGAATAAAATAATAAGTAACTTAGCTTGTCTCACGATTATCCTCCCTATTTTTTGGATTTGTGATGATTCTCATAAACAATACTACACCTGTTTTGCCATCTGTTATAGCAATAAAGAAACATTTGAAGATTCCCTTACGACTTCAAATTCATGGTACCATTTATCATAAAGCATTTATTAACAGTGTCACTAAATCGGGGTTTAAAGGAGCTACTATTATTTTTTCTATTGGATTCACTAACCCAGTTATTAATCTGATCCACAAAGGATCATCCAGTACATCTATTTAAGAGATTTCAGCCTGATAAAAATCTTTTTTTATTCATAAAATTCCTCATTCGAGTTATCCATATTTTATGCTTCATCCAGGTTATGCACATCTGTTAATGAGCTACAACCGGCAACTAGAGTAAAAAAAGAAAGATTGATAGATATAAGAATACTCGTTTAGTCATACCATGGTGCTCCCACTAAATTTTATAATATAATGTATTATGTTACTATAATATTAATTTTCTTAAATTCTACGTTAGAAAGGTCGTAGTTATTCATGCAGTTTCCAGAACCAAGTGAAAAGATTTCGTCCAAAGCAATTACTGTTTGGCGCATAAGAGATAGTATTTCAGCTCTTATTCAATTAATCATACTTTCTATCCTATTTTTTGCGTACTACTATTTTAATTGGTATAGCTGGATAAGCGTAATTTTATTTATCATTATTGGATATATTATTTTAAGTACTATTTATAAATTAACGATTTACCCGGTATATTTACAGCGGACATGGCGATATGAAATTGATAAGGATCATATTCAAATTAAACACGGGTACTTCCATAAATACCACGCTATCGTCCCAATGAGTCGTGTAGAATATGTGAATACGAATCAAGGACCACTCCTTAGAAAATTCGGTTTGTCATCAATTACAATTGGAACAATCGCTTCTTCTCACGATATTCCTGCGCTGCCTGTGGAAAAAGCAAAGGAGCTCCGTAATAGAATTGTTTATTTAGCACAAATTGATGACTCACAAAAAAACAGTTTAGAAATGGACGATGCAAATGAATGAACAGCCATTAATGCAAAAAAGGCAACATCCTTTATGGATGCTCTACCAAATTGGTGTATCGGTAAAAGAAGTAATCGTCCCCATACTTATATTTTTCGTTTTTAATATTCGTAATGAAGCACTCTGGGTTAAATTAGGATCTATTGCACTCATACTATATATCATCTTCCGCATCATTACTATTATATTTCAATGGAAGAATCATACATACTTATTTACAGATAATAATGTCGAAGTCAAAGAAGGAAGATTTGTTTCCAATAAAAGATATATTGCACTAAATAGAATTCAGAGTCATCAACAACAAACTTCCGTTTTGCATCGTCTATTTGGTCTCACCTCTTTATCTCTAATTACTGGAACAAGCTCGGACAATGCGGTAATAAAATTTGAAATGATTTCAGATAAAGAAGCAGAGCGAATTAAATGGATTATCCAGGAGAACAAACTAAACACTCCGGAAGACGATAATGAGCTCAACGAAAAAGTAGCAAAGGATCAACAAAAACTTCATTATAAAATTTCTTTCGGAGAAATTTTTCTAATTGCTCTAACTTCTATTTATGTAATAGCAATTTTTCCGGTACTTGTATCCATTTATTTTAAAATCGACGAGATATTCAAATTAGACGCTTTTGTTTTGCAAATTTTCTCTTTTTTAACGGATTCATGGATTTTGATCACGATAACATTACTGTTTCTTATTGGTTTCGGTATCGGTTCAGGTGTCATCATCACGTATTTACGTTTTGGTAATTATCAAGTTTCTTCAGATCATGAGCAAATCTATATTTCTCGTGGAATTTTTAATAAAACATTTTACACGATTCCTAGAGAAAAAGTAAATGGCCTTATCATTGAGAAAGCTATCCCAAGAAGACTTTTTAAATTTGTGAAAGTTAAAATCGTTAGTTTAGGAGATCTCTTTGATGAAAGCGAAATGGAAACAGATATCCTATTCCCTTTTATTAGAGAAAGAAAACTAAAGGATCTACTTCCTGAGATTTTACCATCGTTTAAGTTATCGGAAGAGATGAATCCTTTACCAAAACAGGCGCTGTTTGTTAATTTAATTCAACCTAGTTATTTGTTAGTCATTGTTACGTTTTTCATCTTTTTCTTCTGGCCTGAATTTTGGTTTGTACCGGTTATCTATGCATTTTTGCTCATTTTTTACCGGATTGCTAAAACCTATCTGTCAAAGTATGCACAAACTGGAAAGAGGATTCAATTTCAAACAGGTGTGTTAGTAACGGAAACTTTTATTACAATTCGAGAAAAAGTAGATGAACTAGAGGTAAACCAGTCATGGTTAGAACAACAATTTGGACTCGCTACAATTAGTTTAACTTCAAGAGCAAAACCAATCCATGTCTCTACCTTGGAACATTTGCCTATTGAAACAGTGATAGAATATTATCTTTGGTTTAAACAGGAAGCAAGTGGGAATAATCGGGTAAATGATAGTAAACAAGCGGACATATAAATTCGCTTGTTTTCACTTTCTTATAATAGTGGTCTGATAACTTTTCAATAAATTGCTGTAATTAAGCTTGATATTAATAGTATATAATATTAGTTGAACATTAATAATATAGTTTAAATGAGAGCTTGCGAATCTTATCTAAGGAGTGTGAAGATTGCTTAAACTCATACATACGATTACAGATCGGATTTCAACCAAAAAAGGAGCATGGATTACCCTAGCTATTTGGGTCTTACTGACGATAATTTTATCGATTGTTGCTCCAAGTTCTAATGACTATTCCGTTAACAATGTTAGTCAGCTTTATCCAGATACTAGTCCGTCTGAAGAGGCCCAGAAAAAGGTAGATGAATATTTTAAAGAAGATGATGGAGTTCCAGCTATCCTCGTCTTCGAAGGTGAAGAAATTACACTTGATGAGCTCGGTGCCCTTACCGAGGAACTGTTAGAAAGCGACATTCCATACGTAAAAAGTGTCATACCTTTACATTTGTTACCACCTGAAGCGACAAGTACGTTTTTTTCAGAAGATAATGAGGCGGCATTCTTACCGGTTTTATTTGAGGAAGATTTAACATCTAAAGAAATTAATGTTGGACTAGAAGAGATTTATCCGATATTAGAATCATATCCCGCCTTAAAGGCTTATGTTACCGGTCCTGCTGGAATTGCAGTCGACGCAACTGATTTATTTTCACGTGCAGACCTTGTACTTTTATTTTCGACAGTTGGGATTATTTTAGTATTGCTTATATTTACATACCGTTCTCCGCTCCTTGCACTAATTCCTTTGCTTGCCGCTGTTTTCGTCTACGCTGTTGCAGACCGGTTATTGGGACTGCTCGGAATGAGTGGGGTTGAACTGGCAAATCAATCTTTGTCAATTATGATGATTCTCTTGTTTGCAATTGTTATTGATTATTCCTTATTTATCTTCTCACGATTCCGAGAAGAATTAAAAACGCACGAAGATAAATATAAAGCAATGCAGCTTGCAATGAAGGAAATTGGAATACCAATTTTTTACTCAGGTTCGACCATCCTCTTAGCTATGCTCGTGCTATTCACAGCAACATTTGGTGATTATAAAAACTTTGCACCTATATTCTGTATCGCTGTTCTTGTCGTTATGACATCATCAGTTACGCTTCTTCCTGCTCTGTTTACATTGTTTGGGAGAAAATCCTTCTGGCCCAAAGTTCCTCTCGTTGGAGAGGACGATGTAAAGGCGTCATCTTTTTGGAGAAAAGTTGGCCAGTTTGTTTCAACAAAACCAATTTTTTCTGTTGTTATTATTTTAGCTTTTCTCGTCCTTTCGTCAAGTCAGCTTTTTTCTATTACGTATGAATACAATACGATGAAATCTTTCCCAGAAGATATGCCTTCCCGGGTCGGTTACGATATTTTAGAAGAAAAATTCAGTAAAGGCGCACTTGCACCAACGACGGTAATAGTAGAAGCAGATGAAGTGGTGACAGAAGAAAAACAGCAAGAGCTTGCAGAGGCACTAAAAGAAAATAAGCTCGTAAACTCTGTCAGGCTCGTAAACACTACAAAAGATAATCATGTAATTCAATATGATTTAACTTTCAAAGAAGATCCGTATGATGTCCAAACGATCGACACCTTAGAGGACTTGATAGATAAAAAGAAAGAACTTCTTACCAATATAGACATGAAAGGCGACATATATTTTGCAGGTGAAACGGCCGCATCGGTTGATAATCGGAACGTAAATAACCGCGATCTTATTGTCATTGTTATTATTGAAACAGTCGTCATCTTTTCAATGCTAATCTTTCTAACGAGGTCTTTATCTATTTCTACTTTAATGATGAGCACTATTTTACTTTCATTCCTTGCAGCGCTTGGATTAGGAACATACTTAAGCGGTTTTATTTTCGATGTTCATTCGATCAGTAATCGAGTACCTGTCTATGCGTTCGTTTTCCTTGTCGCGCTTGGTATTGATTATAATATCTTTTTAGTGTCACGTTTCCTTGAAGAAAAGAAAAAATATCCAATTAAAGAAGCAGTAGCAAAAGCAGTAGAACATACAGGCGGAGTCATATCTTCAGCAGGTATAATTTTGGCGGCTACGTTTGCGGTGCTAATAACCCAGCCGGTGGAAGTATTATCAATTTTCGGTTTCATCGTAGCGATCGGTATACTAATGGATACTTTTTTAATCCGAGGGGTACTGATGCCAGGTTTACTCATTCTTTTTCAAAGTAATCGTGAGAAACATCTCAATAAGCAAAGAAATAAATCGTAATTAAAACGAAATCCAACGAACTAGCGCTAATTTGCTAGAACGTTGGATTTTCACATTGTTAATCTTCATCAATTTCAATAATAATTATTTCACCTGTCATTGCATCAATTTCAACTTCTGCTTTTAGCCCATCTTCTTTAATTTCGATTTCATAACTGTAACGACCATCATCTTCATCAAATTCTACATCTGTTACCGTTCCTGTAAATTCATTTAGAGCAATGGTAATTGCATCTGATGCATCAATAACCGTATTTTTATTTTCTTTGGAAACATTCTTTTTCTTTTCTACTTTCGTTTCTTCATGTTTTTTAGAGTTCTCTTCATTGCCCTTCTGATCTTCTAAATTACCTGCTACTTTTTTCTCTTTTAAGTTAATTATTTCACCCGAATTACCGTCAACCTTTAGATCATACTCCATTTCATCATTTACAATTTCAATTTCATAAACGTTCCGATTATTTTCTTTTTCTAGTTCTATTTCTGTTATCGTTCCTGGATATTGTGATAAAATTAACCCTGTTACTTCATCGTAATTTAACTTTGGATCCGCTTGAGATGCGTCCGATTTGTATATTCCAAAACCTAAAACGAGTAAAACTGCAAAACCTCCAGTAAGCATAGCTATTTTTTTCTTCATTTTTGTTCCTCCTCATTCTTGATACTTATATCTTACCGTCCATAAATGATAAGATGTGGTGAAGAAGATTAGAATATGATGAGAACTCCATTAATTTCTTTTAACTAATGGTAACTGAAGGATAAACGTTGTACCTTTTCCCTCTTCACTCCTTACTGATAAGCTACCGTGATGTGCTATAGAAATGGCTTTCGCAATTGCTAATCCTAGCCCTGTTCCTCCATGACTTCTCGTCCTTGCTTTATCTACACGATAAAAACGATCAAAAATTCTTTTTTGCTCCTCACTTGAAATTCCAGGCCCTCGATCTATAACTTGGAGACTTACCGTATCATTTTCTATATTTAATAAGACGTTAATTTCTTTCTCACTATACTGAACCGCATTGCTTAGTAAAATATAAACAATTTGTTCTAACTGATCTTCATTTCCTTCTACAACCATTTCTTGTACATCTGTTTCAAAATAAATGTCCCGTTTATACGCAGATTGAAACGTGCTTGTAACTCTCTTTGTCAATTTCACTAAATCTAAAATAGTACTAGGAGCTGATTGTTTATTCTTCGCAAGGTCTAATAGCTGATTAACAAGCTGTTGCATACGATCTGCCTCTGAGTCGATCGCATCGACAGCTTCATCAAATACTTCTGGATGACTTTTACCACGTCTTTTCAATAATTCAGCATAGCTTTTTATAATCGAAATTGGTGTTTTTAATTCATGAGAAGCATCAGATACGAACACTTCTTGTTTTTCGAAGTTCTCTCTTAAATGAGCAATCATATCATTAAACGTATTTTCCATTTCAAACAATTCATCTTTTGATTTATTTTGAATGGCGATTGTATTCCACTTTTCGGCTTTTGTATTTTCTTTCATCGTATGAATTAATTCTTTGATTGGTTTTAAGATAAATTGGCTTAATATGTTTCCAGCGATCATTGATGGAATTAACATAATAATGGACGCGGCTAAGAGAACATAAAAAAGAGTGCGCATTGTACTTTCCAGTGCAAATAAATAATTAGCTACTTGTAACGTCACAACTTCTCCGTTTTCCCATATGATTGGTTTAACAATCACAGCAATAGGAGATCCTGAATCGTCTTTGACAATTTTCCTTATTTCACGTTCAGAATATTGAACAGGTAAATCTCTATATGACTTCCGTTTTGTCGTTAAAATAAGTTCACGGTTATCCTTATCAATGACTCGAATCAGTCCATTATTCGGTACAAAGGCACGTAATAACTCATTTTTAGGAATTTCAGGATTCGCGCGTATTGTTTCGATAATAGAATTGGTTTGTTCCGATAATTGTTCAAGTTCATTATTACTTGATATTTTATAAAAAAGAAAGTAAATAGACGTATTTACTAGAACAATTAACAGAAGCATAAAAAGACTTGAGAATAATTGAATTTTTGTCTTTAATTTCATCTACGTAACGTCCTTTATAGTATAACCTACCCCACGTACTGTCTGAATATAATGGGTATCAAAACCTTTATCTACTTTTTGCCGAACATATCGAATATATACATCTACAACATTCGTATCTCCCATATAGTCATAGCCCCATACTTGTTCCATGATTTGTTCTCTCGTTAATACGATATTTTTATTTTCCATTAAGTAAACAAGTAGATCAAACTCTCTTGGCGTAAGTTCTATCCCATTTCCTGAACGAGTTACTTCTCTTGTTTGTAAATCTACCGATAAATCACCAACCTTTACTAGATCTGTCACCGACATATCGCTAGTTGATTTTCGCAAATGAGCACGAATACGGGCAAGTAACTCTTCAATTTGAAAAGGTTTTGTTACATAATCATTCGCTCCTAAATCAAGTCCACTAACTTTATCATGTATTTGATCACGTGCTGTCAGTAAAATGACTGGAGTATGATCATCTGTTTTTCTTAAACGACGTAAAACTTCCAAACCACTTAACTCGGGAATCATTATATCAAGTAAGACAAGATCCCAATTCTCTTCATTCATTAAACGGAGGGCCTCTTTCCCATTATCAGCAATCCCTGTTACGTAGTTTTCATATTTTAATTCCAGTTCAAGCACTCTGCTCAATTTTTCTTCATCTTCAACAATTAAAATCTTTTTCATGTTTTCACCTACTTTACTAGAGGCTTTAAAGGTTATCTTTATTGTACCAAGGCTAACTTCATTTTATCTACATAAAAAACTCACTAATTAAAGTGAGCCAAATGATATCCTACCATTTTTAGTGTCTTTGTTATTTATTCCTTACTGAACATACTATAATCGTGTGATAGCAAAAATGGTAAAAACAATAGCTATCACTAAAAAAGTGGATAAGACTTTTTTTAATGGCGAACCAACCGTTCTTGTCCGAACTTCGGGGTAAACCATGCAAAAAGTTGCGATTGCAACATATGTAAACATGATGGATTTTCCTACTGGATTTCCCATTATGCCCTCAATTTTTTAAAATAAACTAAACTCAATCCGCCTATAATAGTAATCGTTGTAAAGGAAAGACCGATGATATTCCAAATCTTATCCCATTTTTTCGTCTCATTCTCTTGTTGTTTCACTTAATCACCATAGTTTTTTAACTAGTTTATTATATTGAGTTCTAATAGTAAATCATGCAAAAGTCATGTTTTTACTAATAGTGTATTCACTCCACCTATTGATAATATCCTAGTTTAATTTAAACTTTTCTACATATATGGTATAATTATCTATTGTGACTATTTATCACAAGCAATTGTACGACGTGGTTCGAAACCATCCCACGATAAAAAACTAAGGAGAGAATTAAATATGAAGGTTAAAACGCTTATTATTAATGCGCTCATTGCAGCGCTCTATTTTGTTGTGACGTGGATTGTTGCGCCATTTGGCTTTTTAAACATACAATTTCGTCTTTCAGAACTTTTTAATCATTTAATTGTTTTTAACAAGAAATATTTTTTCGGTATTGTACTAGGTGTGTTTATCTCTAATTTGATTTTGTCTCCAACAAAAGCAGATTTAATTTTCGGAGTACTTCACACAGCTCTTTCATTAGGGATCACTCTATTATTTGCCCGAGTGGTTAAAAACAAAATTTCATTAATGTTGATAAACACCATTGTCTTTTCTTTTAACATGTTTATCATCGCGTATTTATTAAAGGTTTTTGCCAATTTTAAAGATGCATTTATGATGCTCTGGTTGACACTGGGAATTAGTGAATTTCTTACAATGTTGCTTGCAATTTTTATCATTTATTTTATAAATAAACGATTGGATCTCGAAAATTTAATATAATAGGTTACTGTTACTTAATATAAAAAACCGTTGAAGGATTCTTCTTCAACGATTTTTTATGCTTACTTCTTTCTTCCAGTCTATGACTTGTTTCCGACAAATCGTTTCATTCGCCGAACAGCTTCTTCTAAGACATCTAAAGAAGTAGCATAGGATAAGCGTACATTATCAGGAGCCCCAAAACCCGATCCAGGCACTAACGCAACTTTTTCATCTTCTAGCAATGCATTCACCCAAGCATCTACTGTTTTAAATCCGTTTAAATTGGCCGCTTCTTTTACATTTGGAAACAAATAAAAAGCTCCCTTTGGTTTCACACAAGTAACACCGGGTGTTTCCATAAGTAAATCATACGTCTTATTTAATCTTTCAACAAAAATTGCTTGTAAGGTTCTACGTTTCTATTAATAAAAATACTTTTAAATCACGATTAAATGGCCAAATAATGACACTAACGTAAGACTAATTATACCAACCGAAACCGCTGCAATTAAGCCAATATAAAATGGTTTCATTCCAAGTCCTTTAAACATTTTAAAATCAGTTGATAACCCTACCCCAGCCATCGCTAATCCCAGCATATATTTAGAGCCGAAGGAACTCCAAAAACTATAAAAACCTTCCCATGCTTCCGGTTGGAATAAACCAAAAGCGTTCCCTATATTGCTTGCTGACATATCTCCAATTGTTCTTATTAAAGAAAGAAATAGAAATCCGATTACAAAAAGTGGTACGAGCTTATACCATTTAGGAATTATTTTTTCGTTTCCTAGATTACTCTTTCCTTTATAGAATAGATATGAAATAAAAGGAATAACAGCTATAATAAATAAATTGCGCGTTAACTTAGTAACTGTCGCTACATCAACTACTTTTTCGATGTCGTACATTTGGCTGTAAATAAGTGCAGCTCCTGTTACCTGGGCAGTATCATGTATAGATGTTCCTAAAAATAATCCTGCTTTGATTGGCTCTTCACTAAAAAAAACATTTGCTAAATATGGATAAAACAACATACCAACTAAACCAAATATCGTAATATTAGCCACTGCATAAGAAATTTCATTATCTTTCGCTTTTACTACAGGTGAAATTGCCATAATTGCTGTAACACCGCAAATACCAGTTCCTCCAGCAATTAATGTTCCAAGTCTTTTGGATTGCTTCAATTTACTTGTAAAGAAAAGTGTTATAAACAATCCACATGAAATACAAATAATAATAAGTGGTAATCCCCAAGCACCTAACTTTAATGCTTCTACTAGACTAAGTCGTAATCCTAATAAAATTATTCCTGCCCGTAACGCATACTTTAAAGCAAACTTGACTCCATCAATAAATACATAATGTAAACCAACTGAATTTCGAATGATTATTCCTATCAAAATGGAAACAAATATTCCTGAAATTGGACTGGCACTCCCGGCTGGTAAAAACTTAATATACACTAGTAAAATGCCAATCAAATCAGCCAAATAAATTCCTAACATAGTGACGATGAAACATATTAAAAGTCCCGGGGTTACTGTTTTTATTTGCTGTGATATATTCATTTTTCCCATTGTGTTTTCCCCCAATAATCTTTTACATACAGATAAAAAGATTATAGTGTATTATTCGTTTTTATGCCATGGGACTGATTCAAGCCAATTCTATTTTATTTAAATATGAAAAGTATAATCCTCGGGTAATACTCTCCTTAAGAATTTCTTTGTTCGTTCTTCTTTAGGATTAACAAAGATTTCATGTGGTGATCCTTCTTCTACAACAATTCCACCGTCCATGAATATAACTCTGTTCGCAACGTCCTTGGCGAATGACATTTCATGAGTTACAACAAGCATCGTTGTACCCTCATTTGCGATATTTTTCATAACGGTTAAAACTTCGTCCACTAATTCTGGATCAAGTGCAGAGGTCGGCTCATCAAATAAAATTATATCTGGACTTAATGCAACCGCTCGAGCTATACCAACACGTTGCTGCTGTCCTCCCGATAGTTCACTTGGATAAGAGTTATATTTTTCTGATAATCCTACTTTATTCAAAGCTTTTTTAGCTATTTCATTTGCTTCACCTTTCGGAATTTTGCGCCCGATAATTAAGCCTTCCGTTACATTTTCTAACGCTGTTTTATTGTTAAATAAATTGTAGTTTTGAAAAACAAAGGCTGTTTTTTGCCGAATCTTATTAATATCTTTTTTTGATACAGATTTTAAATCCACATGCAGCTCGCCATAGTATGCTTTCCCGCTATCTGCGGACTCCAAAAAATTAAGACAACGTAATAAAGTTGTTTTACCTGAACCACTTGGACCAAGGATAACGACTACATCCCCTTTATCAATCTTCAAATCTATGCCTTTTATTACCTCATTATCACCAAATGATTTGTGAATATCTTTAATCTCTAGCAAGACCTTACCTCCTAAACCTTAGCATATCTAAAACGTTTTAAGCGCTTTTCGTATACTTTAAATAAATATTCAACTGTCATACATAAAATTAAGTAAACTATAAAAATATCAATATACGCTTCTACGTAGTTATAGCCAACATTTGCTGCTACTTTCGCTTTCAACGTTATCTCGTGCAAGGATATCGCATAACCTAATGATGTAGCTTTAATTAAATTGACTGTAGCTGTACATAGATTTGGTACAGCGACCACTAATGCTTGTGGAATCACTATTCGTAAGTAAGCTTGCGTGTTTGTTAGACCGACTGATTGTGCAGCCTCTAGTTGACCTTTATCCACTGCCCCTAAAGCCGACCGGAACACTTCAATTAAAATAGCAGCTGTATTAAATGAAAAAATGATAAATCCATACCATAATGGATGAATATCATAAACAGAGTAATTTATATTATATGTTTCAAAAATTCCTGTAAGGATTAAAGGGACACTATTGTATAAGACAAAGATTTGAATAATAATTGGTGTGCCACGTACAAATGACACATAAATCTTAGCTATTCTATTAATTACTGGTATTTCATAAATACGTGATAATGCAAGAAAAAATCCGAGTGGTATCGCAATGAGTAAAGAAACAGCTGTAACCAGTAATGTAATTGGAACGCCACTTAAAGCGACAAAAAATGTATCAACTAAAAAAGGTAAATCAATAAAACTTAAATCCATCATATCCCCTCCCTACGACGTTTTAAATAAGCGAGAACCTTTGCTGAAAAATTGTTCCAATAAAGCAAAAATTTTCTCAATAACAATAGCCAAAATCCAATAAATGATAGCTAAAGCGATAAAAACTTCTAATGTATGGGTTCCATAATTACTAGCTATAATTAAATTTGCTTTCCCAACAATATCAACAAATCCGATCGTGTAAGCTAAAGCACCTTCTTGTAATATAGCAATCAAACCGTTACCAAAATTGGGAAGAGCCACTACGAAAGCTTGTGGAAATACAATCCGAAAATAAGCTTGAAGAGGTGTTAAGCCGACACTTACAGCCGCTTCATATTGCCCATGATCAATCGATTCAATCGCAGAGCGTAATACTTCAGACATCATCGCGGCAAATTGTAGCGTAAATGTGATCACAACGTAAACGCCCGTATGAATATCTTGCAAATTCAGGCCAAATAATGCTTCCGAAAAAGCAGGTACACCATAATAAACAAGAAATAATAATACAATAGATGGCGTACAGCGCATAATTGTTGTATAACCATTTGCAAAAATACGTAAATACTTATTTTTACCCATTTTTGCAAATGCTAATAACAACCCGAGAAATGTGCCAAATAAAACTGCTAAACCCATAACAAAAAATGTAACTTTTAAAAAAGGCAATAGTTCAGGAAAAGCAGCCAATATATATTTCACATCAAAATATTTCTCCAAGACAATCTTCAACCCTTTCCACTGTGGGAATTAACTACCTAGGCTTATTGCTAAAGAAAACATGCCCTCATCACTAGGGATATGCCGACGTTATGCACAAAGCCTGTTCTTAATCGGCCTTCCTCGGAGCCATATTGCCGTAGACAAAGGCGATATAGCACTTATAACTCTTAAGTGCAAGCTTTTATGGCGAAAGCCTTAGTTGCACTTATGCAGTAAGAAAGGTATTATACTTTCTTATCCGCTAAAATAAGGCTGCTCGATTATTATCCACAGCCTTATTTCGCCTATTTAACGGTTCACAGTATCTAATACTTCAAATAAATCTTTACCGTAGTGTTCTAACATTAATTCACTAAGCGCATCTGTTTGTTGTATTTCAGCCATTGCTTCATCATATGCATCTGCAAATTCTTGTTGATTTTTATTAAAAATCGGCCATGTCTTAATCACTGCAAATTCGTTATATACTACATCGTCTACCAGATTATGATATGGTCCATCTTCATTTACTACTTGTGCATTAAATGCTGCTTCAATAGAAATACCACCATCAGCACGCCCTTCATTTACCCATTGAACAACATCTACAGAAAACTCATCACCTGCAACTAATTTTACGGGATTATCTGGGTTTGCTTCATTGTATTCTTCAACAACTGTATATTGCGCATTACTCGCTGCGATTGGAGCAAGTGACATGTCTTCCGCTGCAAAATCACTTAAATCTTTTATATGCTCATTTTCTTTTTTCAGTAAAATACCAGCACTACTTAATCCTAAAAATTCATTTGGAAAAAGAAACTTTTTTTCACGTTCTTCTGTAAAGAATGTATTTTTAATACCAACGTCATATTTTCCCTGCTCCACACCAATTAATAAATCCTCATCTGATGTTGGGATAAATTCAAATTCATAGTCTTCTAGCTTCTCATCTATAAGCTTCATAGCATCAACATCATAACCTGCAGGATTACCGTCATCATCTACATAAGTTATTGGCTTACCACCCATTGTGAAGGCAACTTTTATCTTTGTTATATTTTCGTTATTCGTATTTTCATCATTTTTACTTGTGGAACTGCTTTCTCCACTTCCACATGCTGATAAAATGATTAATGCAGCAAAACTTAAAAAAAATGACTTAATTAACTTTTTCTTTTTCATTTTTATTTGCTCCTTCAGAATGTTTAATAGCTGCTTCTGCTAATTTTGTAATCGTCATGTCATCCATTGGAGGATTATGAAGTCCTGCCCGAACGTCACGATAATAACGTTGGAGTGGATTCGTACGTTGTAAACTTCTGGCACCAGCTAAACGCATCGCTTTATCGACGATATTAATCGCAGAATTAGTAACCACATATTTTGCAGTATTAACCGCATTTACAATATGTTCTCCACCCTCTTTATTCTCATTGTCCTGTTCTATCCCGTTTCTTTTTGCCTCTTGATATGATTCCGCGGCACCATATAAGCTAAAACGAGCTACAGCTAACTCTAATTCAATCTCACCAAGTAAATTCTGGACATTTGGTAATTGTGCAATTGTTCCTTTAATACTATTCGGAGAATGGGTTGTAGCAAAATGTAAGGCATAATCCCTTGCAGCCTGTGCAATACCTAGATAAGTCGCAGGAACAATTAGCAACCATCCATTTAACTTAAAACCTGTAGAATAACTCGGAATTTCGACCAAGTCAGAAGCATTTACTTCTACATTTTCTAACACTAAATCATGACTCCCTGTACCGCGCATAGAAATAACATCCCATGTCTCGTCGATAGATAGGCCTTTAGCTTCTCTTGGAATTAGGAAAAAACCCATTGTCTCTTTTTCCTCAATCCAGGCAGAAGTTATAAAGTAATCCAATTCGGGAGAGGCTGTTGTATAACTTTTACGACCATTAATCCTCCATTTACCATTTACTTGTTTAGCAGTCGTTCCAGGTCTACCACCTCGAATAGGGCTACCTGTAGCAACTTCACTTACTGCTCGATTAAGGATGGCTCCATTATTTACTCGTTCTGCAAGAAATCCCAATTTTTCCGGATTCCAGTATCGATTCTCAAATAATTCTCCAACAGTAAGTAATGACCAGCCAACAGACAGTGCTGTACTACCGTCATAGCTGCCAAGTGTTTCTTGCAAAAGAATAGCATCATATAATGAAAATCCAGCCCCACCAAATTCTTCTGGTAACGTTAATTTTGTATAGCCAATTTCCCGTAAAGCATTAATGTTCTTACTTGGAAAGACATTTTCTTCATCATTGTATGCTGCACGCCCTTTTATGTCTTCTTTTAATGTAGCTAATCGTTTTAGCCATTCACGTTGTTTATCATTTTTTATAAATAATTGTTGCATGTTAATTAAAGCCCCCATATTATTATCTCATTTTAAAACACATTAAATTGATTGGATTAATTATATATTGATAATTAAGATATAGTCAACCCCAAAAACCAATTATTTCAGAAAATAATTAATTTATATGTATTTCAAACTAAGCCTTCTATGATCGACTTTTTAAATTCCATCAACACAAAAAAACCTGATTTCTAATAAAATCAGGTTTTTAATTTCATTTCTTAATTACTGTTTTATGGAACCATTCGGATCAATAACATACTTCTTAGATGCACCTTTATCAAAATCTGTATACCCTTGTGGAGCTTCATCCAATGAGATCACTGTAGCATTTACTACTTCAGCAATATTAGCTCTACCACTAAGAATTGCGTTCATCAAATCACGGTGGTAGCGCATCGTTGGACTTTGTCCAGTAACAAAATGATGTGCTTTGGCCCATCCTAATCCAAGTCGAATACTTAATGAACCAATTTTTGCGGCTTCGTTTACTGCTCCTGGATCTTCTGTAACATATAAACCTGGAATACCTAATCTTCCCCCTGCCTGTACAACATCCATCATCGTATTCAAAACAACCGCTGGCGATTCTTCATGATCTGTTCCATGTTGATATGCTTCAAATCCAACAGCGTCAATTGCACAATCTACTTGAGGTATCCCTAAGATTTGCTCAATTTGTTCTCCGGCATCGTCATGTTCCATTAAATTAATCGTTTCACATCCAAAACTTCTCGCTTGAGCTAAACGTTCTTCTTTTAAATCTCCTACAATTACCACAGATGCTCCTAACAATTGTGAGGCATGTGCTGCCGCGAGTCCCACTGGTCCCGCTCCTGCAACATAAACAGTTGAACCAACGCCAACACCCGCACTAACTGCACCATGATATCCAGTTGGAAAAATATCTGCTAACATTGCTAGATCGAGAATTTTATCCATCGCTTGATCTTTATCAGGGAATTTTAATAAATTAAAATCAGCATAAGGAACCATTACATATTCAGATTGACCTCCAACCCAACCACCCATGTCAACATAACCATAAGCTGCACCTGGTCGTTCCGGATTTACATTTAAACAAATATGTGTGTCTTGTCTTCTACAAGTAATACAGCGACCACATGCTACATTAAAAGGAACCGAGACAATATCTCCCTTTGCTAAAAATTCTACATCGCGTCCAACCTCTATAACTTCACCTGTAATTTCATGTCCTAGGACTAAGCCTTCCGGTGCGGTTGTCCGACCGCGCACCATATGTTGGTCACTTCCACAAATATTTGTAGCTATTACTTTAAGTATGACTCCATGCTCACACTTCCGACCAACATTACTTTGAGGAACTCCTGGACCTTCTCGTAACACTAAATCTGGAAAACGAATATCACGTATTTCTACATTACCTGGTCCTGTATAAACTACTCCACGATTTGACATGTATTTTTCCTCCCCCTATATTCATTCCTTTATGCCGTTCATGAACTAAATGTACTTTTACTTTTGCATCCCCCCAATATCTCTTTTATTTGTACAAAGCAAAGAGGCAAGGACATAAGCTACGTAGTACTTGCTCAATTTCTATAAACTGGTTTCGACAAACTGAGCAAAATAGCTTAACGATAACGTTGCTTATGTAATAAAGTTTAAATAAGACGTCTATCGAGAAATTAAACGATATTAAATTTTAGTTGATCCGTACAAGTTGAATTTCTCTTTCCCAAGCCTCATTACAATATATATGCTTTCATTTACAATTATTACACTATTCATCAAAACAGTAGGATTAACATTTGTTACCGCTTACATAAATGTTATTTATTAAACTCTTAAATCTTTCTAATTCAAAAATTTTAGGTAGGAAAGTCACCCAACTTTCCTACCTAAATTAAAAATCCTTTGTTACATTTTGAATTATGGTACCCAAGTCTTTTCCTGTACTGGACTCGACTGCTGCTACATACGATCCTTCTAAAAGAGGAGCTTCAACTAATTTTATATTATCCCTTCCAGCAAATTCTATCGCTAGCTCCGCATTCATTTTGGCGCTACCAAGATCATAAAATAATAAAACCCCTTTTTCCGAATAAGCAGAGTCTATTGCTGCATTTATTTTGTCAATGCTTGTTCCAATTTCTCCGTCATCTGTACCGCCCGCGGTTGCGATCGGGACATCGTGAATAACTTGTCGTATAATTTCTTGAACTCCTTCTGCCACTTTTTCACTATGAGAAATTAATACGATTCCGACATATTCCAATTATTCTCCTCCTCCTTTCAATACCTCTGCTAAAGCAGAAAATAAGTAAAAGGAAGACATCGCGCCGGGATCAATATTACCGACAGATTTCTCCTTAAAGTAGGCCCCTCTACCTTTTGTAGCCATAATATCTTTCGTTTTTTCGACCGCTGATTTCGCTATTTCCATCAATCCGTCAGCATCCGCCGCGTCTTTCTTCTTCATAAACGTGACTACAGGTTCCCAAACGTCTACAAGAGTTTTCTCACCAGCATCCGATCGTCCTCGCTGTTTCATTCCGTTAAGTCCGTCCTCCAATGCTTTTGTAAGGTCAGCGTAGCCAACCTCTGTTTTCCCCTTCAGTGAGAGAGAGAGTCTTAGAAAAGCCGTACCGTATAATGGCCCGGAAGCTCCACCTACCTTTGACATTACTGTCATCGCAATGTCTTTTAATATATCAGCAACCGTGTCATATTGTTTATCATCCGTTACGTTTACCGCTTCATCGAATCCTCTTGCCATATTAATTCCATGATCGCCATCACCAATTGCTTGATCTAACTTTGTTAAATAGTTTTTATTTTCCTGAATTAAATTATTCGTCTTTTTTAACCATTCTTTTACATTATTTACGCTGAAATTCATATACCATTGCCTCCATTACTTAACGAGAAAATTTGCTGCATCAGATGGAAAACTTAGAAGCTCTTTAAGCTCCTCATCCAGTTTTAATAGTGTTACCGAACATCCGCCCATTTCTAAAGCTGTCATATACTCTCCGACAAACGTTTGATATACTTTTATTTCTTGTTCAGCTAGAATTTCTTGTACTTTTTTATTAATAATAAACAGTTCCATCTCCGGCGTGGCTCCCAGGCCATTAATCATGACAGCAACTTCTTCATTTTTCTTGATATCCAGATCATTTAAAATTTTCTCCACCAGTTCGGATGCTATTTCGTCTGCTGTAGTAATCGCTTTCCGTTCAATTCCTGGCTCCCCATGAATCCCGATCCCTACTTCCATTTCGTCTTCTAACAACGTGAAACTAGGTTCTCCCGCTGCCGGAATAGCACATGGACTAATTGCCATTCCCATTGAACGGACATTATTTACTACCTTTTCCGCAACTGTTTTTACTTCTTCTAATGTGCCTCCCATCTCAGCTTTTGCTCCAGAAATTTTATGTACAAATACAGTACCTGCGATTCCTCTTCTCCCTGTCGTAAATGAACTATCTTCTACGGCTACATCGTCATTTACAATAACTTGAGCAACCTGAATCCCTTCTGCTTCAGCAAGCTCTGCTGCCATTTCAAAGTTTAGTACATCACCTGTATAATTTTTGATAATTAATAAAACACCTTCACCACTATCTACTGCTTTAATTCCTTCATAAACTTGGTCTACAGATGGGGACGTAAATACTTCACCAAGTACTGCAGCATCGAGCATTCCTTTCCCGATATAGCCTGCATGTGCCGGTTCATGACCGCTTCCTCCGCCGCTAATTAATGCGACCTTATTTTTAACCGGTGTATCTTTTCTCGCCAGTACAGTCGTCCCTTCGATTTGCTTTATCTTATGAGGTGCCGCTAAAACCATACCAGCAATCATATCTTGAACTACTTCGGTAGGTTCATTTATAATTTTTTTCATCGCTTTTCCTCCTCGTTTAAAAGTCATTCTCTATCCTTATCATATTCTACCTACAAGATATTACACAACTAATTCAAAATAAATAATGGAGACCAGCCTTCTAAGAGAAAGACGGCCTCCTGTAATCTATTTAAACACTCGTGTTGCTTCTACTGCTTTTTTCCAGCCTGCATATAATTTTTCACGTTCTTCGTCAGCGAAAACGGGTTCAAATGTCTGTTCATTTTGCCATTGTTTAGCGATTTCTTCTTTACTGTCCCAATAACCGACGGCGAGTCCTGCTAAATAGGCGGCGCCTAAAGCGGTAGTTTCTTGTACAACCGGCCTTTCTACCGGACATCCTAACATATCACTTTGAAATTGCATTAAAAAGTCATTTTTTACAGCTCCACCATCTACTCGAAGTGATTTTAACTCAATCCCTGAATCTGCTATCATGGCGTCAAGAACATCCCTCGTCTGGTAAGCAAGGGACTCAAGCGTTGCACGAATAAAATGTTCTTTGCTTGTTCCTCTCGTAATACCAAACACAGCGCCACGTGCATCACTATCCCAATAAGGAGTACCTAACCCAACGAACGCGGGTACCATATAAACACCGTCAGTCGATTCAACTTTCGCGGCAAAACCTTCACTGTCTGGAGCACTTTCAATAATTCTCAAACCATCACGAAGCCATTGAATAGCCGAACCTGCAATAAAAATGCTTCCTTCCAATGCATACTCAACCTTACCGTCTACTCCCCATGCTAATGTTGTTAGGAGACCATGCTCCGAAGCAACTCCTTTTTCTCCTGTATTCATTAACATAAAGCATCCAGTTCCATACGTATTTTTAGCCATCCCAGATTCAAAACATGCTTGCCCGAAAAGCGCTGCTTGCTGATCTCCTGCAATTCCGGCAATCGGAACTTCATGACCAAAAAAGTGATAATTAATTGTAGTAGCATAAACCTCAGATGATTGTCTTACTTCAGGCAACATACTTTTAGGAATCGTTAAAACCTCAAGTAACTCTTCATCCCACTTTAATTCATATATGTTAAACATTAACGTTCTAGATGCATTGGAATAGTCTGTTACATGAGCCTTTCCACCTGAAAGTTTATATACAAGCCATGTATCAATTGTTCCGAATAATAAATCCCCGTTTTCTGCTTTTTCTCTTGCTCCCTCTACATGATCTAATATCCATTTTACTTTTGTTCCAGAGAAGTAAGCGTCAATTAATAGGCCTGTTTTTTCCCTGAACAGATCTTCATATCCTTGTTCTTTTAACTCCGTACAAATATCTGCCGTTTGCCGTGACTGCCAAACAATTGCGCGATGAATCGGCTTGCCGGTATGTTTATCCCACACCACAGTCGTTTCTCGTTGATTCGTTATTCCAATTCCTTCAATTTGTTCCGGCCCCACATCAGCTTTCCGTAGAACACCGGCAATACAAGCTAAAATGGATGTCCAGATTTCATTAGCATCATGTTCAACCCATCCAGGCTTCGGAAAAAATTGTTCAAATTCCTGTTGAGCAGTTTCCACAATCTCGCCTTCATGATTAAATAAAATAGCACGTGAACTCGTTGTTCCTTGGTCTAACGATAAAATATACTTTTCACTCATATTTACTTCTCCTTTATCTAATCTTATTTTCCTTCTTTTGTTACTTCATTACCCTTAAGTTCATTAACAGCAGCACTAGCTAAAATAATGGCTACTAAAACAGTTACTACCCAAAAGAATGGGGTTAGCTCACCTGCAAATACAGCATTGTAAAACAACGCGCCATAAACCCCTCCAATGATCGGGCCAGCTACGGGAATCCATGAATAATTCCAATCAGAATCCCCTTTACCTGGAATCGGCAAAATTGCGTGCATTATTCTCGGACCTAGATCACGCGCAGGATTAATTGCATATCCTGTTGCTCCACCAAGCGACATACCGATCACGACGATTAGTAATCCGACGACAATAGGGTTTAATCCTTCTGAAAAAGTGTTTGCACCAATAAATAATAGTCCTAATAATAAAACAAATGTGCCAATCATTTCACTAACTAAGTTTTGTAACGGTTTTCTGACTTCTTCAGATGTCCCTGGAGCCGTTGAAAATACTGCGAGTTTTGCTGCTTGGTCTTTTGTCTTTCTCCAATGAGGCAAATAATTGAAAAATACAATTGCTGCACCAATCATTGCACCAATCATCTGACCAGCAATATATGTTGGTACTTTATCCCATGAAAATTCTCCAATCGATGCCAAACCTAGTGTGACAGCTGGATTAATATGTGCATCAGATGCTGTCCCTGCGACATAGACACCCATAACAACTGCAAGTCCCCACCCCAACGTGATAACGACCCAACCAGCATTTTCCGCTTTTGACCATTTTAACAATACTCCGCCAACAACGCCAACCCCGAAAATAATTAATACCATTGTACCTAATAACTCTCCCATAAATTCCGACAATGTAAACACCCCTTTTTTGAAATTTTTATCATAATCGACTCTGGTATGAGTAAACCCATACGACAGAGGACTACTCATTAAAATGTAAGTTCCGTAGAGACGGGATTTAAGCTATGTCGGATACTTTTAATGATAGAAAAGATCATCTAGAGTTGTTAATGCAGTTATGGTATTATTTATGTACGAACGAACTTACCATTTATTACATGACTCAACTTTCGCAAAAAGATAGAAACTGCGCAGTAATTGCAGGTTGTTTTCCGCTACGGACCATTGCTTTCACCACAGGCACGGCGATCTACTTCTGTAGCTTCTCGTTAACGAGGAGCTACAGGGATATCTTCCGATGTACAGGATGTACTAGTGCAGACGTTGCCACAGGACGTGGCGTACTTAGTCTGCGTTCCCCTGTCGCTATTCCTCCAGGAGTCTTCGTATTTTTCCTACGCTAGCATGTAAATTTTATTTAATAGATAGAAAGTATTGTTGTTCAGTGAACAGTGATCGTCCCAGCGAAGGAAATATGTGGAGACTCCTATGGGAGCATAGGCCTAGATGAGACTTCGCAGTGCGTAGCACAAGAAGGCTCAACAGCCGCCCATGGAAAGCGAAACATATTTCCGCAGCGGTATGCAAATTACATCGTCAGTTATGTCGCAGTGTATATCAAATACAACGATAAAATATCTTGGAATATAGTTATATTTTCAAGTAACCAGTTACTCGAAAATTAAACCAAGAAAATCTATAAACTCTGTGATACTACCAAGGTTTATTTACGCTGCAAAAGTTGAGTTACATAACATATTAGAAAACTGGCATAGAGCGATATTGATCTCCACCATTGTAGGCTTAGATATTCTCTATATCTTCACCTAACAACAATTGACAATTCTCTAATCGTTATCCAATTATATTCTTTCTAGAATATGAATATGTACGAATCTTACAAGCTATAGTCTATAATTATAATTTTAAAAGTGATCCACTATCGTTTTTTCCGTTTAAAAAGAGAGTCAAATTAGGAGGATGATTAAAATCGATCAACCCATTTATCAAGGTAGGAAAGCATTTAAAATTGAAGGGGAAATGATTACTTTTACAGAAGATATCATTGCTAACGAGTTTCCTTTAACATTTATGCTTAATGGAAAGGAATTTGCAACCATTGTTTGTACACCGCAAAATATCCGGGAAATGGCTATTGGATTCCTTGCTTCAGAAGGAGTAATTCGCGGAATGGATGATATAAAGCATATTCACGTAGATTCCGCCCGTGGCTTCGCTCATATTGAATTAACAAAGCCTCTACCTCCTTCCGAAGTCGATCATTCGAAGAGATTCATTGGTTCTTGTTGCGGAAAAAGCCGTCAATTTTACTTCAAGAGTGATGTCCAAACAGCTCGAACGATAACGCATTCTCTAACGATTACGGTAAAACAATGTTTACACCTGATGAATCTTTTACAAGAAAATTCCCGACACTTTAAAAAAACTGGTGGGGTCCATAATGCAGCTCTCTGTACAATAGACAAATTGTTAGAAATCCGAACTGATATTGGAAGACATAATGCATTAGACAAAATTTACGGATACATCATTGAACAACGTCAATCTGTAAAAGATAAAGTAATTGTTTTCAGCGGACGAATTTCCTCAGAGGTATTATTGAAAATATCTAAAATGGGGATTGGAATCATTATCTCTACTTCAGCACCAACAAACTTAGCATTGGAATTAGCTGACGACTTAGGAATAACTACTATTGGATTTACTAGAGGTAATAAAATGAATGTCTATACTCATGCTGATCGTGTAAAAGAAACAAATAGTGTTATGAAAAGTGAATAATTTATTTCGATAGACTGCCATCTATTTGTATGGTTGTCTTTTTATTTGCAAAATGAATCAAAAAATCCCTCGGCTTTAGCCTCGGGAATGTTAACCACCAATATAACTCATGTTTATCTTTTTTCGCTTTGCAGCAGTTTGTTCTGTCCGCTCATCTGAGTAACGATCTGTTCGGTTTCCCCAGACAGTTTCTATTGCCTTGAGTAACTCCTCATCCGTTTTATTAGAACGGATTAACTCTTTTAAATCGAATCCTTCAGAAGCAAATAAACATGTGTACAATTTACCATCTGAAGAAAGTCTTGCCCGTGTACAAGTAGAACAGAATGATTCAGATACCGACGTAATAAACCCAACTTCAACTCCGTTATCTCGGTATCGGTAACGCTGTGCAACTTCCCCAAAGTAGTCAGGATCAATAGGTTCTAAATCAAATGAATTACTTAACTGACTATAAATCTCCTTTTTTGAAACTACTTGGTCAAAACTCCAAGCATTGTCATTTCCTACATCCATAAACTCAATAAAACGTAATGTAACTCCCTGCTCCTTAAAGTAGGCGGCCATAGGAAGAATCTCTTGCTCATTTACTCCTTTTTGCACGACCATATTTACTTTCATCTGAAAGCCCATCTCTTTAGCTATCTCAATATTTTTTAAAATGATATCAGGTTTCGTCCCACGACCATTCATTTCGCCGAATATTTCAGGATCCATCGCATCTAAACTGATATTCAATCGACGCAATCCCGAATCATACAATTCTTTTGCATAACGTCCGAGCAAGACACCATTTGTTGTCAAACCTATATCTTCAATTCCTTCAATTTGACACAGTTTTTGTAAAAGCTTCGTCAAATCATTCCTTAATAACGGCTCTCCTCCTGTTATACGTAACTTTTTAACACCTATTTTCGTGAATAATGTTGCAAGACGAGAAATTTCTTCAAAAGTTAATAAGGACTCTTTGGGCAAAAAAACGTAGTCATCACCAAATATTTCTTTTGGCATACAGTACGTACATCGAAAGTTACAACGATCCGTTACGGAAATACGTAAATCCCGAATCGGTCTTCCAAATTTATCTAAAATCCCTTCCATTTTCTCATCTCCTTATCCTCTTGAGGTGTATTTATATTTAAAAATCGTTGAGGAGTTTCTGTCAATCTACTCGCATCGACTTCAACTACTTCAGTCTGTTTTAATACATCAGTTATCCTAAATCGACCGTTCTTTAAAAATGAATAAATGACGTCTTTTACCTCTTTATCCCAGACGGAGACTAGTGGCTGTAAATAATCTCCCGTGTTAATAATGGTAACTTTTTTTGTATGAAATGTTAATAAGTGTTTCATTATTGTTGTAGTCATTAATGGCATATCACAAGGCAGAACAACATAATTCTCTGCATCGATTGCATCCATTCCTGAATAGATACCGGCCAATGGACCGCAACCTGAAAACTCTTCTACATCAACTATAACATGATTATCTTTTGGAAATCGACTTGTGAATTCAGGACGAGTAACAATGACAACTTCATCACATATGGAAAGAAGAATTTGATAGGCTATTTGGTAAAAATTTTGTTCATTCAGCATCGCAAAAGCTTTGGGGGTACCATACCTTCGAGATAGTCCTCCTGCCAACAATATTCCTACAAACGATTTGGAATTGCTCATATTTGTCTCCCTTTATCTTTTTAAAAATAACCCAACTTAAACAAACATGGATACTAACATTCGTTTTTCATCCACTTTAAAAGCCAATCATCTAATTCCTCTGTTTTATCCCGTGACTCTATCTGAGAATAGGTGCATTCCCCGTCCAATCCAACCACTAATACAATACCTTTACTATTCTTTAGTTCCTGCCAATCTTTATTATCTCGAATAAGGACAACTTTCTCACCTAGTTCTTCTTTATATCCTTCAACAAGAACCACATCAGGTTGATTCCAATTTGCCAGTTGTTTTAACTCACTAAATTTAGCCGTCCGATTGATCATATGTTGAGTAAAACCTCCCCCGGCGACGAGAGATACATCTGCCCCGTTCGATAAATATTGCATGGAATCCTTCTCTTCATCGGGCACATCTAATTTCGCTCCATGCCCATGATGTTTGATGACAGAAACGGCGTACTTATTTGCCTTCAGTAGACGTATCCATCTATTAATCAGCGTCGTTTTTCCACTATTTTTAAATCCAATGACATGGAGCATTTTTACAGTTCCCATGTAGGCACTCCCAATTCTTGGCCCAGCAATAAAACATCAACTTCCATTCCCTTTGTATACCCTTCTGAACCACCTGGTAAGGCAATCAAACAGTTTCCTCTCGCGATTGAAGAAACTGCATTCGATTTATTAAAACCGGCGGGAACTACAACTGGAACACCTTTTTCCATTCTCCAAATGGCACGAATAAAACGGGTGAAAGGATTCTTTTTAGAGAAGTCTTCACCTAAAATTGCTGTCATTCTTGGCATGAAAGGGGATGTATTCCCCATCATTTTTAATATAGCTGGTCGAGTAAATAACTCAAATCCGGTAAAACATGCGGAAGGATTACCCGATAATCCAAATAGAAACTTATCCCCAACAACAGCAACTGTCGTGACACTTCCAGGTCTCATCATCACTTTGTCAAATAGAACTTCTGCCCCAATTCGCTTATATATTTCAGGAAGATAATCATAATCACCGACTGAAACTCCGCCTGTCGTAATCACAATATCAGACTTTTTTAGCGCTTTTTCAATTAATTCAGTGCATGAATCTAAGTCATCCTCCATCATTCCGTATGACTTATATGGAATATCCATGCGCTTTAATTGACCTTGTAACATAGGTCCGTTTGAATTCCGAATTTTCCCGGGAACCAACTCATCTCCGACATCTAGCAATTCTGTTCCTGTTGAGACAATACTGACGACAGGATATCTAGCAACATGCACAGATGCATATCCAAATGTAGCTAAAAGTGCAATCGTACCAGGGTGAATGACAGAACCTTTTTCGATTAGCAATTCACCGGTTTTTGCGTCCTCGCCTTGAAAAGAGATATTATCATTTTCTTGAAATGGCTTTGTTATAATAAACCCTTCATTTGTTTCCATTGTGTCTTCCAACATAACAATTGCATCTGCATGCTTAGGCAAAATTGCTCCAGTCATTATACGATATGCTTCATATTCACCAATTGGTTCTTCTCCAACTTGTCCTGCTCCGATTTCACCAATCACTTGAAAAGAAGCTGGCTTGATTTCTGAAGCTTCTGTTGAATCTATGGCACGGATCGCATATCCATCAAATGCCGAACGGTCAAATGGCGGTACATCGTGTTTTGCAACAATTGGCTCGGCTAGCACTCTTCCATATGCATCCTCTAATTTCACCGATTCCGATTTTAATATGTTACATTTCCCCATCACAAGTTGTACCGCTTCCTTAACTGGAATAGGTTTTCTAATCACTTAATCCAACCCCCATATCAACTCTCTTACCTTGAACTATACTATATTTAAACACTAGTTTAAAGGTCTTTCGTTATTCTATAAAGATGCCAAATAACACACTTTGAGCGATAGGGTCGTTTCGCTGGAAAGTTCTATACTAATAGACTGAAATAGTTAGTGAAGCGTGGATGTTATATTTTTATATAATTGTTCTTGTTCTCTCGGTTCTAAAATATCTTCTAACATCGGGAAAATAAACGTCTCTTTCTTAAAAAAATGGGAATTTAAGAGTTCGTATACTTTTCCTACCTCAGTTGCTGCCTCTTTCATTTGTGGCAACGTTATTTTAGTCATATCTTCTTTGTTCACATCAAAAAAACAATTAATATACTGATGAATTTCCTCATGATTTTTTTCTGCTGCTAAAATCATTTCATGGTCATTTCCAATATATTGTGCGAGCAAAGGAAACAAATAGCGTTCCTCTTTATAAAAATGATTGTGTAACGGCTCCATAAATTGTTCTATTTTCGTATGTAATGCTAAAAAAGCTTTAAGTCCTTGTTCCTGATTAAATTTATTCCGTTCAAATTTTAAAACAATCGGCCGCCATTCTTCCATTAAAAACTTGAACAAACGGTGCTCCTTCTCCATCACTTTTAATGCTGGCAAATCAAATATAAATTCGGAATGATTTATCATATTTTCACCTCAGAATAATATATTCAATGTCCGCGACAAGATATCTAGATACATTGACTTATCGCGAACTTCGATTTAAAAAATTTTACGTAATGCAACTATCCATCTATTCATTTATTTAGCTGAACTATTCTTATCGATTTTAAGGAATTATTCTGAAATTATACCTTTCTCTATTAAAAACTCTCTTGCGACATCTTCTGGATTTTCATCCTTTATATCAACACGTGCGTTCATCTTGACCATTTCCTGTTCGCTAATTTGTCCCGCCAATTTATTAATTGCTTCCTCTAATTCCGGCATTTCTTGAAGTTTTTCTTGTCTGATAATCGGAACTGCTTCATATTTCGGGAAAAATTTCAAATCATCCTCTGTTGTTGCTAAATCGAAAAGTTCTAAACGACTATCTGTTGTAAAACCAGGTATCAGATCCACTTCGCCATTTTTAACTGCGTCATACATAATATTTGGATCCAGGCTTTTTGTATCTGAAAAATCAAAATCATATTCTTTTACTAAATCGTCGTACCCCTCTCCTACTCGTTCATAAAAAGCATGAGGAGCCCCAAAAATCATCTCATTATTCTGTGAATACGCTGCCAGTTCAGAAATATTTTCTGCTGTAATATCACTATCTTTTGAATAGGCTAATGTGTATGTATTTTCAAAACCTAAAGGTTCTAACCAGGTAACTTGAAATGCTTCTTCATAGCCTTTTTTCACTCGTTCATATACACTTTCTGCACTTTCGCCCGGTTCTGTATCTTCCTTTAACACATCCATTAAACCTGTTCCAGTATATTCGACATATACATCAATTTCTCCTTTTTCGATAGCTGGAGTTAAAATAGCTACCTCCCCAAGACTTTCTTTATATGTAACCTTATAATTTGTATGCTCTTCGATTACTATGCCTAAAATATATGGCAAAATAAATTGCTCTGTCCATGGTTTACCACTAATTATGACTTCTTCTTTACTGCTACATGCAGTTAATAACAAGATTAATCCTGCAAAAGTAATGAATATCCTTTTCATATAATCTTCTCCTCTCATACTTTTAATCCCTTAGGTGTTACCCTTTTCTCAACTATCTTTAATATCACATCAAACAAAATTGCCAGAATTGCAACAGGTAACGCACCCGCTAACACGAGCGAATTATTATATGTTTGCAAACCTCGATAGATCACATCACCAAGTCCACCTGCACCGACAAAAGTTGCCAAAGTTGCTATTCCGACTGTAAGTACAGTCGCCGTTCGAATTCCAGCCATAATAAACGGTAAGGCTAATGGTAATTCAATTTTTACCAAAATTTGATTCTCTGTCATTCCCATTCCTTTACCTGCCTCAATAATTGAACCATCTACACTCGTTAATCCTGTATATGTATTTCGTAAAATTGGTAAGAGTGCATAAATAATTAATGCGATTAACGCCGTCTTAGAACCAATCCCTATTAATGGAACAAGAAAACCAAATAGTGCAAGACTCGGGATTGTCTGAAATACAGCAGTGATCCCGATGATTGATTCTGCATATTTTCGATATCGGGCAATAAACATACCTAATGGCAGCGCAATAAGTACGCCAATTAATAGTGAGACAAATGATAAATAGATATGTTGAAATAGCGCCTCAATAATTAAATCTGAGCGATCTGCGATTGTCGTTATAAATTTATTCATCTGTTCCACTCCAATTTACCGCCGCTTGTAAGAGATGGTCATATCCAAGATAGCCAAGTACTTCTCCTTTTTCCTTCACTTCCAATAATATTTGCGGTTTATTTTTCAGTATATGGACCGCCTGTTTTACAGATATCGAACTCTGAACAGGCTCTACTTCTCGATCAACTGTCGTGTCGAAGAGTGATTTTAACTCTTTTAATCGTCTATCACCAAAAACTTTTTTCCCATTAATCCGTTTCATTCCGATAAACTCTCTTACAAAATCATTCACTTGATACGACAAAATTTCCGACGGAGTTGCCATCTGTTCAATTTGACCATCACGCATAATAATAATGTTATCGGCAATATCCAAAGCTTCGTCCATATCATGAGTAACAAAAACGATTGTTTTTTTAATTTTTTTCTGCAAATGATGTAATTCTATTTGTAATTGCTCTCTACTTATCGGATCCAAAGCAGAAAAAGGCTCATCCATCAAGATAATCTCGGGATTGCTCGCAAGCGCCCGACAGACGCCAACTCTTTGCTGTTGACCACCAGATAATTCTAGTGGATAACGGTTTTTATAAATTTCAGGATCTAATTCTACCATTTCTAGTAATTCATTGACGCGGTCACTCGTTTCAGACTTTTTCCAACCTACTAAATTAGGAACAAGAGCAATATTTTCTTCAATTGTTAGATGAGGCAAGAGACCAATCTTCTGGATAACGTATCCAATTGATCTTCTTAAGTCAACCGGATCTTTTGATAATATGGGGTGTTCGTCAATATATACTTCCCCACTTGTAGGTGTTTCTAACCGGTTAATCATTTTCATTAATGTCGTTTTTCCACATCCCGAAGGACCGATTATAACGGTTAATTCGTTTCTCGGTATTGTTATCGTAATATCCTTTAAAGCTTCGGTTCCATCTGCAAAACGCTTTGTTACTTTCTTAAAAGAAATAATGATCACTCACACCTTTTTCCATTTGGTTACAGTTGATTCTAACAGAAAGTGAACGTTGATAAAACTGTTAGGATAACAATAATTTATTTCAAAACTTCCCCTTGGCATCAGATTCATTTTGCCAATTACTTGTACAAATAGAAACGATCAATTACATTAGACTTAACAAAGAGAATACGTATAGCGGAGGTGCAGTCGTGATTATTCGTAAATGCAAAGAAGCATTTGTTTTTATCGAGCAACATGATCATGCTAGAGTCTCAGGGGATCTTTTCACTTACTTAGCAGATCATCTTATGGTTGATTCTAAATGGAGAAAAGAGGTTGAATTTGCAATATATCAACATGATTGTGGATGGATTCCGTTTGACCAGAATCCTTTCTGGGACGATGCAAAAAATGAACCTTTTTCGTTTTCAAGTTTTCCAAGATCTACAAAAACAGTCTTATATGAGTATGGGATTAATAAAGTAGAAAAGGAATCAAAATATGCCGCCCTATTATGTAGCAAACACTATTCCTCATTTTTGGATAAACACCCAAATGAACTGGTAAAACAATTTGTTACAAACGAAAAAACTCGTCAATCCAGATTAAAAGAAGAAATTCCACTTTTTGATGAAGATTTATTTGCCAAGCACTCCAAGTTATTAACATTTTTTGATGATCTATCTCTCTATCTTTGCCTTAATGAGCCGGGGGTAAAAAAGGAGAAAGAACATCATTTCTTTACAGATGGCATCCAAACTCCCTCTTATTTTGGAATGGATTCTTTAGCCGTTGAATGGTTATCAAATAATCAATTGACTGTATCAGACAATATTTTTAAACATAATTTTACAATTGAATTAAAACAAAAAGTAATTCCAAAATCATCTATATTACAGATGGGATTAAACGAGGCATATATTACAGCTAAGGAAGAGAAAATAAATATAACTATTAAAAAAAGCGCCTAATACTTCAGTAAAAAATACCTCATTATCGCAAGACCGTTTTCCTAGCATGGACTGGTCAACTATCCCGTCGTTATCCGTAAAGTTATCAGCGCCGTTATATTTGGTCAAGCGCCGATAAATCATTTGTCTCGCCGTTAAAATTTCACCACCGCCGATAAATGAATTTGTCCCGCCGTTAAACTTACACAACCGCCGTTATCCAAATGTAAATCACTAAATAAACTACTTTTCATGCCCCTACTTTAGAATTTCCGTAGTCAATAGGGTAACGAACAGATTCCAGAGGTTTAGAAGAAGTTTCTTAACGTTGGTTTTATTCGACTTGCTGAATGTAATCCTGCTTAGGCGTCTATTGCATTAAGGTACAAAGTCGCGCCACTTTGCAAAAAACAAAATAACTCCAGTTATCTCTGGAGTTATCTAAGCTTTTGTTGTAAAGTTTTCATGGCTTCATTCAATTCTGTCATCATGACATCTAGCGCTTCTTTTTTAGGCAAATCTTTATTTAAGTGAATTGGCTTCCCAAAAATAATTTTAGGTCTTTGCCAATTAAATAATTCTTTAAAATTATTCGGGCCAACATACGCAGCAGGTACGATTGGAGCTTTTGCATAACTCGCAATGGTAACCGCTCCTCTTTTTAAAGGAACGTCTTCACTAGTTCTCGTTCCACTTGGGAAGATTCCTACAATTTTCCCTTCTTTAATTAATCTCATTGGCGTTTTAATCGAACTTGGACCAGGATTTTCCCGATCTACTGGGAAAGCATTTAAATTTTCCATCAACCACTTTAGAAAAGTTGATTCAAATAACTCTTTTTTTGCCATATAGTTGATTTTGGTCGGTAAAATAGAAACGCCAAGCCATAATATATCAACCCATCCAGTATGAGTACAAGCAATTACATACCCATCCTTGGGCAAGTTTTCTTTTTGATATACTTTTAAAAAGCCGAATAGGCTTAAGAATATTTTTAACAAATATCCAGCTAGATAATAAACCATTTTGTTCCCCTCTTTATAAATCTATTTTACATTTATACTTTACCATAAGCACAAAATATGTCGAGGGGAAATAGTTAATTCTTCAGTTTGTGAGTTATTTTTTTATAATCGTAAAAGTAGAACGTAATACGCCCCAGTTTTGTGGAAACGGGTTGCCTAATACCCAATAACTGATTCCACGAATTCCATACGCCTTTACTGTATCATATTTTACTTGAACACTTCGCGCATCTTCAAACCAGACCTCATGCGCTTGTCCTTGCTGATCTGTATAACGGAAATATGGGGACTGATATGTTTCATTGTAGAAAATCTCAGCACCATATCGCGCAGCAAGTTGCACCGCTTCTAAAGGACTAACTTGTCGAGCAAATGTGCCTTGAATAAAAGGTATTTTCCAGTCCCTTCCATACAGTGGGACTCCCATCATAATTTTATTTCTCGGGATTTCTGTTACAGCATAATCAAGTACTTCCTTCACTTTATTAATTGGGGCAATTGCTAATGGACTCCCACCTGCCCATCCCCATTCATACGTCATAAGTATAACAAAGTCGACGATTTCTCCATGTGCTTTGTAATCATGTGCTTCATACAGAGTACCTCGTTGTTCTCTACTTATTTTTGGTGCGAGCGCGGTAGATACACTATAATTTGGATGTAATTTCTCCACTACTCTTCGTAAAAAAGCATTGTAATTTTCACGGTCCTGAGGATATATATACTCAAAGTCAATATTTAATCCCTCGTATCCTTTTGCCTTCATTTCATTCAATATATTATCAATTAATTTTTCTTGAACATCTGGATTTCGCAAAATAGACGCTGCCAACTCGGAGTTAAAACCATCGCGAAAATTAGTCAGTACGAATAAAGGTGATGTATTAGTTAGCCGGGCCGCTTCTAGCACCAATTCATCTTGCAACGGAGTAAAACTCCCATCTTCTCTCACTTGATATGAGAAAGGAGATAAATACGTAAAATAACTCCCCAGTGCTAAAATTTCATTTCTACCCTGAATGTTGAATGAGGTCGTATATGCATTTACTTCTGTAGACAGTTGTTCGTTATTAGGTATTTTAATTTCTTGTCCTGGATAAATAATTGCATTGTTTTGTAATCCATTCAAGCGATTCAATTTACTTACCGATATTCCATACCTTTCTGATAATGAAAATATGGTATCTCCTGATTTGATACGATAATAAAAATAGGGCATCCGTAACATTTGACCTACAAATATAAAGTTTGGATCAGTAATATTGTTCGTTTCCGATAACTCTCTCACTGATACACGATAGTTATTAGCGATTTCTGTTATTGTATCTCCTGGTTCAACTATATATTCAGTACTTCGTATTGGGATAACAAGGGCCTGACCAACGACTAAATTGCTTTGAGCTCCTAACTGGTTGGCGAAGTAAATTTGAGTCAACGTTGTGTCATACATTGTGGCTAATTGCCAAATCGTGTTTCCTTTTTGAACAACATGGATTCTCATTAAATCCCCCCTCCATCTTAAACAGCTATAACAAGTTTATTCAGTATTCATACCAATTATTAAAACTGATATTTATTTTCTAAAAGAAAATAATAATAACGGAGGTGAATTTAATGAAAATGCCTACAATTCATGTACTGGACGATGGCCCTTACCAAGTTAAAGGCTCTTTTAATTTAGTTGATGCTGAAGGAAACTCATTTGAGGTAGACAAAGATGTATCCCTATGCCGTTGTGGGTACTCGGACAACAAACCTTTCTGTGATAGGACTCATGAAGAAATTGACTTTAAAAGTGCGCCACGCGTCGAAGATGTATTCGTAGAAGTATAACAAATTTAGAGGTGTTTAATGCACCTCTATTTATATATCGTTTCCCACATTTCTGGTACAGTTACAAATTCATATCCATTCTTTTTTAGAAATGTCAATAATTCATCTAGCGCTTCTTCAGTCCCTGGCACATTACCTGCTGAGTGCATTAATACAATTGAGCCTGCATGTAAGTTATTTAATACGTTAGCTTTGATTTCTTCCTTAGACAAACCTCTCCAATCCTCTGAATCGATCGACCAACCAATACCAAGATATCCCTCTTCTTTTAGCTTTTTAACCATATTTTCTGTAATTGCACCATATGGCGCTCGAAATAAATTTGTTTCTAGTTCTATAACTGATCTAATTGCTTTTTCAGTCTTATTTATTTCCCACATCATATTAGCCGCTCCAGTTTTAGTAAGCTGAGGGTGCCAATATGTATGATTTCCTATAACATGTCCTTCGTTGTGAATTCTTTTTGCGATTTGAGGATATTTATCAACGCGAACACCCATTAAAAAAAAGGTAGCTCTCACTTGATGTTTTTTTAACACATCAAGAATACTAGGTGTATAAATAGTATCGGGGCCATCATCAAATGTAAAAGCAATCACTTTCTGATTCGTTTCTAATTTATAAAGCATGGTGTCCGGATATTTCGTTTGTAATGGATAATAAGATGAGGCTGCGTAAGTTATTGATGAGAAGTGAAAAATTAACCAAATAAAAAAACAGGTTTGAATTACTATTTTTTTCATTTTTAATCTTACCTTTTATTATAGATTATTTATATCTTAGTTTGAGTTCTTTTAACTCGACTATTCATTTAAAAATAATGAAATATATTTTTTAGGGGAATAAAAAAAGTAGAGGTAGATTTACATCTTCCCTCTACATATCGTTAAATATGATCTTCAATAACGTTTACCAATTGTTCGCAGTATTTTTCACATGCTTCTTCTGTTTCTGCTTCAACCATAACACGGATTAATGACTCGGTCCCGGAAGGACGTACTAACACTCTTCCACTTTCTCCTAATTCAACTGTAACTCGTTCTATTTCAGCCAAAACATTAGGATCAACAAGTGCCTGTTCTTTATTACTAACTCTGACATTTTTTAATAGTTGTGGGTAGACTTTCATTTCTGCAGCAAGTTCAGATAGTGGTTTTCCAGTCTCTTTCATAATATCTATTAATTGAATCGCAGTTAACATTCCATCACCACTTGTACTGTGATTTAGGAAAATTACGTGTCCAGACTGTTCGCCACCAAAATTATATTCGCCTTCAAGCATTTTTTCTAATACATAACGATCACCGACATTTGCAGTTACTACATTTATATCTTGCTTTTCTAAAGCTTTGTGAAAACCCAAATTACTCATCACTGTAGCTACTACAGTGTCTTTATGTAATTGATTACGTCTTTTTAAATGAGTAGCACAAATATACATCACTTGATCACCGTCAACTAGATTTCCATTTTCGTCTATTGCGATTAGGCGATCTCCATCCCCATCAAAAGCAAGCCCGATATCTAATCCCTTTTCCTTCACCATCGCTTGCAAATTTTCCGGATGGTTTGAACCAAATCCATCATTAATATTCGTTCCGTTCGGATTATTTCCAATTGTATAAATTTCAGCATCTAAATCTGCAAACAAATGTGCAGCTAAACTGGATGTCGCTCCATGTGCACAGTCTAATCCAATATGCAGATCAGTAAAATCATTGTCTACAGTTTCCTGCAAATAAGACAGATATTTTTGAGAACCTTCGAAATAATTACTAACGACACCAATATCTTTTCCAACAGGGCGCGGCAAATTATCTTCATTATCCATCAATCGTTCTATTTCTTCTTCTTGTTCATCCGTTAGCTTAAAACCATTTGGACCAAAGATTTTAATTCCATTGTCCTCGAAAGAGTTATGAGAAGCTGAAATCATTATTCCCATTTGAGCATTTGTTACTTTTGTTAAGTAAGCAACTCCTGGAGTTGAAATAACGCCTAAGCGCATAATTTCAGCACCAATTGATATAAGACCTGCAACAAGAGCTCCTTCGAACATCGGTCCAGATATCCTTGTATCTTGCCCAATTAATACTTTTGGTTTTTTGTCTTCTTTGGTAAAAATATATCCAGCAATTCTTCCTAACTTAAATGCTAATTCAGGTGTTAAGCTCTTATTCGCTACTCCTCGCACACCATCCGTACCAAAATATTTACCCAACCTTTACCTCTCCTTTTCCTGTTTTTATACAGGAGTTAATCAAACAAATCCGTGATTTAAAAACTCTTACTCCACTTTTACCGTAACATTTTTAAATTCTGGTTCTAAGGTTACATTATCCGGTCCATTCACTACAAGTTCTATTTTATGCTCACCTTCATCTAAAGCACCTATATCGATAATAGCTTTAATATCTTCTTTTTTAAGTGCTCCTATATCAGTGTCACTTCCACGAGCAATAATATTTACTAAGGGTTCTTTTGGCTTTGTTATTGTTAGATTACCCGAATTATCTCCTTCTTGTTCAATCGGTATATCTTCAAATAATTTCGTCTCACTCAACAAGATATTGACTTCTACCATGTCGTCATTTGCAATAATACCTTCAGGAAAATCAAGGTCGATTTCGTACATATCCGATTTTTCAATTTTTGAAAGGTCGATTTCTTTTGTCGTTATTTCCTTTATTTGACTTAAAATTTCCCGTTTACCGAAAACTTCAATCTCTTGCTCTGCCTCTAATTTTTCCAGTTTCAATCCTTCTGGGAGTTCCCCTTTCGTCTTAATCGTTAAAGGAACTGTTTTACTTGGACGTTCTACAGGCACAGAAACTGTAACACTCGCCGGTTCCACACGAACATTTAAATCATTGCCTTGAATATCGTATACACTAATCGGCACTTCACGATTACGGATCGATTCTTTTAAATCTGTAACATCGACAAAAACTTTAACCATTGCAATTTGTTCAATAACACTTTCTGAACTTATAATTGTTACAGTTCCAGGAGAAATCTCTGGTTCACCAAGTTCATAGCCGATTGGCAAACTATCTGTATTTACTAAATCAACACTTACATTAAATTCTTTTGCTGCACGCTTTTCAATATTAACATCAATCGTTTTCGGTTCGATATAGGCTGTTAACTCCTCAGGAATGTTTTCGTATTCAATCTCTACGGTGTGCTCTCCTTCTCCTAAATCACGTAAATCGACAAAGACTGAAAAGTTTCGCTGTCTGACAATCGGTGTTAAAACACTTGTTTTCCCTTCAAGTGAAACTTTTACATGCTCAGGAACCCCACTTACAACATACTGATCCGCATCAATTCGGATATCTAATGGGACATCTTCTAATACTTGCACCTCATTCGAGATACCTGGAATCACTCTTGATTCATTTTGTGCCGTATCAGTTTCAACTGTTACAAACAAATATAAAGTAACAGCAAAAACTAATGAAATAACCCGTATAAACCACTTACTTTGAAATAACTTATCCATCTTTTCTTCCCCTCCAGTTGAGCGGATTTACATCAGGGGTTTTGATTGATTGTGTTAAGTTTTTCAACAATATTTCAGAGAGTCTCTTCTCATCGATGTCTCTGAATAACTCACCATTTTTAGTGCATGAAATTGCACCAGTTTCTTCTGAAACGACTATAGTTAGAGCATCTGTAACTTCACTAATCCCTAATGCTGCTCGATGTCGCGTCCCTAACTCTCTAGAAATAGACGCACTTTCTGAAAGAGGTAAATAGCAAGCAGCTGCTATTATTTTATTATGTTGTATGATGACAGCTCCATCATGTAACGGGGTATTTGGTGTAAAAATATTCGTTAACAATTGATTTGTTAACTCACCGTTAATAGGAATACCTGTTTCAGCGTATTCTCCTACACCAGTTTCAAGCTCAATTGTAATTAACGCTCCAATTCTTCTTTTAGCCATATATAGACAGGACGTGACAATAGACTTGCTAATATGGTCAATTACCTCTTCTTCGGAGCGAGTACCTCTTGAAAATAGACTTCCTCTCCCCAATTGTTCAAGAGCTCTTCTTAATTCTGGTTGGAACAAAATAATAATTACAAGAAAACCCCATAATATAGCTTGGTTTGTAATCCATTGAATCGTTTGAAGATTGAACAATATACTCAACAACCAAACGATAATGACTACCACAATTCCTTTTAGTAATTGAATTGCTTTTGTCCCACGAATAATCATTATTAATTTATATAAAACATACCAGACGATTGCAATGTCAACACCAATTCTGATTATGTTTACGAGATCAAAGTCCCCACCAAGCACACCGACACTTCCTTTTATCAAAAAAAGTATATGATTCGAAACATATTATACCATATTACTAAATGGTAATGTTATATACAAGACATTTTCAAGCCGAACGATTTAATACGTTCTTACATGTTAGTATGTCCCTTTTCAAATAAAAAGAGCCTTGGATACGACAATAATTTTATTCTCTAGCCAAGACCCATCACAAGTTAGAAAAGCTTAAAAAAGTAAACCATTTTACGTAGACTTCGAATCTAGGAAATAAGGAAACAAAAAACATCTTATCGTTACCAAAAACGGAGAATAAGGAACAAATAGCTTCTTATCTTTACTTTCGAGTCTGTAAATTATTTTCCACCCACTAAAAGAAAAATCCGAACTGATTCAAAATATTTCTATTGAATCATTGTTCGGATTTTGATTGCCAATACAAAATGCTTTTATCCTAGCTGCATAATACCTTAAATTAATTTTTCACCAAGTAATGAACCGGCTAAAGCAACTGTAAGAATTGCTGTTTTATTTTTATCATCCAACATTGGATTTACTTCAACGAACTCAGCTGAAGTAATAATATCTGCTTCGGCTAACATTTCCATTGCAAGATGACTTTCCCTATACGTGGCCCCGCCAATAACCGGCGTTCCCACACCTGGAGCTTCTGAAGGATTGATCCCATCTAAATCAAAACTTAAATGAACACCATCCGTCCGCCCCTTTAAATAATCAATTGTTTCCTTCATCACTTGAGGCATTCCTAAACGATCAATCTCATGCATCGTATAAACTTTAATTTTTAATCGACGAATGAGTTCTTTTTCTCCTTCATCCAAGTCCCGAACTCCAATCATGACGATGTTTTCGGGTTTAACTTTTGGTTCATCATCCATAATCGATGTCAGTTTTTCATGACCTAAACCTAAGCTAACGGCTAAAGGCATTCCATGGATATTTCCAGAAGGAGACGTTTCTGGAGTATTAAGATCACCATGAGCATCATACCATATAACACCAAGATTGTTATAGTGACGGGAGACCCCTGCTAAACTACCAACTGCAATACTATGGTCGCCCCCTAATACAAGTGGGAAATGATCCTCTTTCACTTGTTCATCAACTACTTCAGCTAGTTTACTATTTGCCTCAACTACTTCAGACAAATTTCGTAATTTGTCTTCCCTTTCTGGTTCGTTCCGATCAGGTCGGGAAATATCTATATTGCCTAAATCATGGACTCGATAATTTAATTTTTCTAATCTTTCAACTATACCGGCATACCTAATTGCACTAGGACCCATATCTACTCCCCGTCTCATTTGTCCTAGATCCATCGGCACTCCGATAATAGATATATCTTTTTTCATCCCACTTGCCTCCCTTGACTAGATATATTTATTCTAGCGATTTAAAGGGGTTGACTCAACTCGACAAAAATTTGCATAATTATTCAGGTTTTACTAAACTTGATCCTTCCAGATGGATCGAAATTTGCAGTGTTTGAATCCCTGTTTTTTCCCAGTCATCATACAACTTTTGACGAGATTGCTGTTCCGGTATAAAGGCAAGGCCACAATCACCGCCACCTGCTCCTGACAACTTTCCAGCGCCTCCATAGTTTTCTGCCGCAACACTTAATTTATACAATTTATCTGTCTCAATCTCAACTTGTGCATCTATTCCTAATTGTGCTAATGCTTCTCTATTTAATCTTATCCCATCAAAAAATAATTTAGCGTCGTCATGCTCCATCCCAGTTAGTATACTGCTTACCGCTCGCTCACTTTTATGTAAAAAAGCAGTATATCTATCAGGTCGTAAATCCTTTAAAGATTTAATATGACTTACTAAACTGCCTGTAGAAGCTGGATTACCAGTCCAACCAATACACACTTGAATAGTAGAAGGAAATTTCATTGGTTTAATCGATAAATATTTCCAATCTTTCTCAACAAGTTTAACAATATTCGGCTGTTTGCTTAGCTCTTCTTTTAACCATTCTGCTTGGAAAGAAGTGTAATTTAATACACCACCATAGGTTGAGGCTGCAATATCAGCTCCAGAGCCATTTCCTTGAGTTTTAATATGTGCTATCGAAGCTAATTTAAAGATCAATTCACGTGTTGGAGTCTCAGGTAAGAACTTTGTTAATATAGCAGTAACAATAGATGTGACAACGGCAGCACTCGATCCTAGTCCATATTTAAGTCCTGAATCATTATCATCTAATTCACTTGTTATTACTAAAGAAAAAGGCTGTAATGTACTATTTACTTCTTCTAAATAAGTTAGTGTGACTCCGATTGCTTCCTTTACAAATGCCAACCGCGTATCTGTATGATTAAAAACTACTTCACCATTTACAAATTTCCATTCAAGATCATGAAGTTGAAAATCTTTTAATGTAACAACTTTTTTATCGCTATCGATAATTTCGGTATAAACAAATCGATCAACAGCCATAACGACAAGATGATGGTAAGGTTCCAGTACCGCAAATTCCCCAGCGACCATAAGTTTTCCAGGCGTTTTTATTGTTAAACTTTGTTCCAACCAACTCACTCCTACACGTAGGATATTCCTTCTCCAACTTTACTAACAATTACATCAGTGACTCCGTCTGTTTGACGTAATTTTTTCAAAACTTCTTGTTCATCTTTAGGCAAATACAGCACTTTTACATTTGGTCCAGCATCAATGGTAAAATACGCTGGAAACCCGCTTTTCCGCAAACTTTGAACTGTTTGCATCACTGTCATTGTCGTATCTTGCCAATATGTAAACGGGGGAACAGCTCCTAATGTAGTTGCATGCATTTTTAGACAGTTTGCTTCTGCAATTGATCCTACTTTTTCAAAGTCTTTTGCTACAATACCTTCTTTTATTGCTTCTAAATCTGCTGGCAGACTATCTAACCAGCCATCATAAAAGACAGAAGTATCTACTGTCCTTTTCATTCCTACACGACTTGAAACATCTTTTTCCTTTGCCGTAAGAACAACTGCTGCGACTCGGATGTCCCAATGATCTTGGGGAGCAATCTGTATCGCATAAGAATCACTGCCATCATTAGCTTGTCCTTTTTGCCACTCTACAAATCCACCATAAATAGAACGGCATGCTGATCCAGAGCCTTGTCTTGTAAATTTAGAAAGTTCCTGCTCACTCAAATCTAACTTGAGCGCTTGTGCGGTAGCAGCAGCCAAAGCTGCAAAACCTGAAGCAGAAGACGCAAAACCTGCTGCTGTAGGAACTTTATTTATTGAATTTACTTCGGCATACAATCCTTGTTTATTGGCATAATTTCGGAATAATTCCAAATAATTCGTTACACGTTCATATGCAATATCTTTAATAACCTTATCGTTCAATGTAAAAACATCTTTTTGTAATTCATTTTTAAAGTGAACAGTTGTCCGAGTGTAAAATCCATCCAACGTTACAGACAGACTGCTATTCGTAGGTAATATTAGCTCCTCATTACGCTTTCCCCAATATTTAATTAAAGCAATATTTGTATGTGCTTTCGCAGTTGCACGCATTAATTTACTCCTTTAATCATAATGATGCAAAAGTTCATAAACAGACAGGAAATCGGCATCTAACCGATTTCCTAGAAAAGTTTATTCATTTTCGCTTTTTAATACAAAAGGCCATACTGCTTGTGCTCCTGATGCTTTCAATTTTTCACTTAGCTGCATTGAATGAATCTCATTTTGAGCTAAAGCAATAATACAGCCTCCGTTTCCGCCACCTGTTAATTTTGCTCCAAGTGCCCCATGCTCTCGTGCAAAATTAATCAATTTATTTAAACTTGAATCACTAACACCAATTGACTCCAATTCATTTTGAGCTTCATTTAAAAGATTACCTAATAATTGTTTACTAGACTTTTCGAGTGCTTCTCTTACTTGATACGTAATTTCCCCAATTCGCTCTATTTTACCATTAATTTTTTGAGGCGTTTGATTGATGAGTTTAGTCACTGTACTAACGGCAGTTCTCGTATCAGCCATTCTTCCCGAATCGGCAACAACAAAATAAAACTCCCCATTCGGCTTAATATAATCAATAGGTTCTTCTTTCTTGTACCATATTGGGCTTTGTGAAGTGATCGTTAACGGATCTATTCCACTAGGAGCGCCATGTGCAAACGTTTCTGAAATATTTGCTAGCTGTAATAACTGCTCTTTTGTATATTGTACATTAGAATACTTATAAAGCGACTTCACAATTGCAATTGCTACAGAAGCACTTGACCCAAGCCCCTTACCAGGAGGGATAGAAGACTTAATCCGAATTAGTAAATCGCGATAAGGAATTTTTAAAATCTTTAATGTTTGTTTAACCGTGTTAACAATACCCGCTAATGACTTAGGAGCTAATTCCATTGGACCTTGGTAAAGTGAACTGTCAAGATAGACATTCCCAATTACACGCTCGACAATAGACTCCACCCCTATTAAAGGAAATGGAATAGCTATTGCAGGCTGCCCATGAACAACAGCATGCTCTCCTACTAATATTAATTTACTATGTGCTACCCCAGTAGCAACTTTTTCTGAGATTGTAATTTTTTCCACACTCATTTTGCATACTCTTCCATTAATTTTTTTGCGTAGCCTACACGGATTTCTTTCGCATCTACTAATTTCTCAGCAATTATATCAACTAGTTGACCAGTAGCACCTGCTGCCATTGCTACAGAACGGGAATGAAGTGCCATATGCCCTTTTTGAATTCCATCTGTTACAAGTGCTTTAAGTGCTCCTAAATTTTGAGCTAGACCAACAGCGACAATTACACGCGCAAGTTCTTTTGCAGAATCCACTTGCAAAATCTTATACGCCAATTTGGCCATTGGATGAACACGGCTAGCTCCGCCAACAGTTCCTAAAGACATAGGAAGTTCTAATTCGCCTACTAAATTACCTTCTTCATCTGCAGACCATGTAGTCATTGAACTATACTGACCATATCGAGCTGCATATGCATGTGCACCTGCTTCTACAGCACGCCAGTCATTCCCTGTAGCTATAATAACCGGATCAATTCCATTCATAATACCCTTATTATGCGTAACTGCGCGATAAGGATCTGAAGCAGCAAATTCGTATGCATGTACCACTCCGTCACGAACTTCTTCACCAGTAAAGCCTTCTGATGCTAATAACTCCGGTGGAATAACACATGTCGCTTTTGCTAAGCAGCGATCAGCATAATTTGACAAAATACGTAAATATACTTTTCCGCCTGACAAATGCTCTACAATAGGTGCTAACGATTCTGCCATTGTATTAATAATGTTTGCCCCCATTGCATCGCACGTATTTACGAGCAGGTGGACAATTAACATTTGATTAAATCTTGAGCCACTTTCATTGATGATTCGAACTTCTAGATCCTCGGCTCCTCCTCCTCTTGCGACAAGACTAGGGTAAGCATCATTAGCTGCCTGAATAAGCATTTCTTTCTCGGCTATTATCGCATCTTTAGCTTTGTTAAAATCTTCACAACCGACAACTTGAATCTGTCCAATCATAATCCGCTCTGTTGCTTCTGTATGAAAGCCTCCAGCTTCCCTGACAATTTTCGCAATATAGCTTGCAGAAGCAACAATTGAGGGTTCCTCAACGGCCATTGGAACAATATAATCTTTTCCATCGATTGTAAAGTTTAATCCTAATCCAAGTGGAAGAGAGAATGTCCCTACAACATTTTCTATCATCTTATCTGCTGTTTCTTCCGGCAACGACATTTGATGTAATAATTGAGATGCATCTTCTTCGGAAAAATCGAATAATTTGATGAGTTGTCTCTTTCTTTCTTCAATTGTCATTTTATAAAAGCCAGGAATTCTAGAAGATATCTCCATGCAATTCACCCTTAAAAAGTGTTTTAATAAAACTGAATATATAAAATAGTATCTGTACGAACTATATGTTTCTGATAAAGTAGGTAGCTCCTTCACCAAATTGATAGTAAAAGTGCTACTACATTTTTAAATTAATTTTTATATTATCTTATTTACTAAAAAAACTCTGCTTTATAATTATACCAAAAAACATACGTAAATTGCTTGTTTATTTACTTTTAATCTGTTAATTGACTCTATTATGAGAAAATCCTTCTAAAAATGCAAATAAACAAGGTTGTATAAATACACTCCTTGTTTACAATAAGAATTAATTCATTCATGTATGAAATAAAGATGGCTGGGCTACTAGGATTCGAACCTAGGAGTGACGGAACCAAAATCCGTTGCCTTACCGCTTGGCTATAGCCCAATCAAATTTATTATAAAAATGGAGGGGGGCAGATTCGAACTGCCGAACCCGATGGGAGCGGATTTACAGTCCGCCGCGTTTAGCCACTTCGCTACCCCTCCATATGCTTTACCATCTAAATATAAAATATACTTAGAGATAAAAAAAATGCCGGCCAGAGGACTTGAACCCCCAACCTACTGATTACAAGTCAGTTGCTCTACCAATTGAGCTAGGCCGGCATTGTTAAGATGACCCGTACGGGATTCGAACCCGTGTTACCGCCGTGAAAGGGCGGTGTCTTAACCACTTGACCAACGGGCCAAATAAGTTGCTCTTAAAAGCCAACAGATTTTATTATATACAAGCTTTTCTACTTTGTAAAGGGTAAAGTTTAAAAATCTTTAATAATTATTTACTATCCATTAGAAAACTAGTTTGTAGTATGAATCCATTTTTAAAATCGTTATAATAAGTAACAGTACATATTATGGAGGTGCCATTCATGTCTGGCTTATTAAATGGAAAAAACATCGTTGTTATGGGCGTAGCGAACCAGCGAAGCATCGCTTGGGGAATTGCAAAATCACTTCATCGTGAAGGCGCAAATCTTATCTTTACAAACCGACAACAGCGCTCATCCCAGAAATTAGAAAAGTTATTAGACGAAAATAATATAGAAGCGAAATTACTTGTCTCCTGCGACGTGGCCAGTGACGAGAGCATTAAAGAAGCATTTGCAGAAATCAAAGAAAAGGTAGGGGCAATTCACGGCCTCGTTCATTCGGTTGCTTTTGCAAACCGTGATGAATTACAGGGAGAATATGCAGAAACCTCTCGAGACGGTTTTTTACTTGCACAAGAAATCAGTGCTTACTCCTTAGTAGCAGTAACAAACGAAGCTAGAAAATTAATGACAGAAGGCGGTAGTATTGTTACTCAATCTTATTTAGGTGCTGAGCGAGTTGTAAAAAACTATAACGTAATGGGTGTCGCGAAGGCTTCATTAGAAGCAAGTGTGAGATATTTAGCAGAAGACATAGGGAAAAATGAGATTCGTGTCAATGCTATTTCTGCAGGTCCGATTCGGACACTTTCGGCTAAAGGGGTTTCCGGATTAAATGAAATTCATTCGGTAATCGAAGAAAAAGCACCTTTAAGAAGAAACATTGATCAGGACCAAGTTGGAGATGCAACAATGTTCTTACTAAGTGATCTCGCTCGAGGAATTACAGGGGAAGTCATTCATGTTGACTCTGGATATCATATTATGGGTCTATAACATAAAGTTAAAGTAACACATCTTTTAAATTAGTCCGTCAACATTTCAAGCAAACTACTTGTTAGTGATTGACGGACTTTTATATTTCTTTTACTGCTGATTAATTTTTATATAAATTATCAATATCTTTATTTAATTTTTCTACATTTATATTTTTCAGTACATTATCTTGAATGTCATATTTTCCCTTCAAGGTAAGTATTCTAAACAAACTTTCATCTACTCTTTCCTCATTTAGCCTACCTGCTTTTACTGCCTCTTTTAACGCATTAAATACCTCAATTACGTTCTCATATTGGTGAGCTATCAAAACAATATCTGCCCCCGCTTCAATTGCCATTACAGCTGCTTCCCCAATCTCATACGTTTTTAAAATTGCTCCCATCGTTAAATCATCCGTAATAATAACACCTTCAAACCCTAGATTTTCTCTTAATATACCTGTAATTATAGTTTCCGAAAGAGTGGCCGGATACTGCGAATCTACGTTAGGCAATAAAATGTGAGCTGTCATTATAGCTTCTGCCCCAGCGTTTATTGCTTCATTAAAGGGAAAAAGTTCTATTTCATTTAATTCTTCATAGTTTTTATCTACTTTCGGTAAGTCCTCATGAGAATCTATACTCGTATCCCCATGTCCTGGAAAATGTTTTACTACAGCAATAACATTTTCATTATGCATCCCTTTCATCATCTCAATTCCCAATTCACTAACAAGGTATTTATCACTACCAAATGCACGAGCACCTATTACAGGGTTGTCTGGATTGCTATTTATATCTATTACAGGCGCAAAATTCATATTCAGTCCAAATTCCTTTAATTGTCTCCCTAAAACTTTTCCCGTCTCAAAAGCTATATTTTCTTGATAGAATTCCCCTATTTCCCAGTTGGACTTTAACGGTTTTAAATTTGGTAAACGTACAACCTTACCACCTTCTTGATCAACACTTAAAAATAACGGTAATTGATCGTGTGAATTTTCATTTTTCAAATCGCTTATTAATTGTAACGATTGTTCAGGTTCTCGTAAATTGCGCGAGAATAAGATAAAGCCTCCTAACTTGTACGTGTGAAGTAATTTTTTAGTATCCTCCGTTAGTTCAGGTGTATCTATTCCCCCGACGATAAGTTGACCGATCTTTTCATCTAATGTCATATCACTAATAATTTCATGAGCTTCTTTTCCGTGTTTATCCTCTTTACTTAGTCCGTTGTCAGGCATATCTACCTCTATTCCATTTTTATTCATTGATTGTATACTTAATGGACTTGGATACTTCTTTGCTAAAATCAAGTAGAAAGTAAAAAATAAGCTAAGTAGGGTTACGATGATAATCAATCTTCTCATTTGCTTCACTCCTTGTAATGCAAACTTTACTTATCGATTCTCCGTAACCAAAATGCCTGCTTCTTTTAAAGCTTCACAGGCAGAATGTATTTTTTCTATTGAATCAGATTCTAAAGTATGTAAATGAAGACCTCCGGTTAGTACGGATAAAGGGACCGTCTGATTTAAAGCATGAATAAAATAATCAATATCCGATTTACTTTTTATCATAAGAGAACCAGCTAAATCGCCATAAAAAGGATGTTCAACAATCACATCAACAATTGTCACTCCAAAGTCTACTAAAATCTTCAGTTCTTTTTTTGTATCTTCAGGTGCATGATTACAAACGATAACTTTTCTATACAAGTGGTTTTGAGACGTATTTTGATAATAAACATAGCCACGGCTTGTTGCAATGATCGGCTCCTCGGCAGTTCGTAATAAAGCAATATCTGTTACGATTACTTGCCTGCTAACACCGGTTAGTTCAGCTAGTATTTGACCTGTTAAAGGCTTTGAACTCTTTTTTAATTGATCAACAATAAACCTTCTTCTTTCTTCACCATTCATATTACGACTTGTCATTTTGTTAAATTACCCCTTTATCCTGGATCTTCCTTATATCTGTTCCATCTTACCATATTATCAAAAACAAAATAAAGCACCCCAAAGTAAGATTCCAACATAGTTTTATAGCTTGCCACTATAGCCGATAATATCACTTCAAAAACACATTATTTTATATTAAACGACCACAAGCTCACCTTTTCTTCGTTTTCATACGTTGTCCGCCCTTTCACTTCATTCATTTAAGAATAAATTATAGTAGGAGAAAAAAGGAGGTGGAATAGTATATGCAAGATAATCGAAAAGAATTATATAACTTGTCCAACCAAATGATGGATATATTTATTAAAGATATTTTCTCAAATAATAAAATAGACTTAGTTGAAGCAAAGTCAAACATTTCGGAAGAACAACGTGAAGCATTGAAAAATTCCGTAAATAATTTAAAGGAACAAGTGGAAAGCTTTCTTTATGAAAAAAATGCCAAAAAAACTATTACAGAAAATGATCAAGATAAGAGCAATTCCGAAAGTCCACTTAGGGAAATGTTTAGAAGAAAAAATCAAGAGGATAAAAGTGAATAAATAGTTGAAGTCACTGATAAATAAGCTCACTCAAAAGTTTGCTCGCTTGCATTTAATAGAACTATAGGAGGGATAAATATGTATGATTATGAAGATGATTACAGGTTTTCAAACGGATGGATAGCATTAGATGAGAGGTCAGAACATCCAGTAAGATTTTGTGACAACAATTCAAATGCAGAAAACGAAGCAGCTCAAATTAGTGAAATTGACCAGTCCTCTAATGAAGTCATTATTATAAGAGATTCCTGTGATATATCTGTAGAAACGACAGACACACAAATTGCTGCATCCTTACAGGCAGCACTTCAAGTAGCTATTGCAGTAGTAATAAATATTACAATTGCGGATAGCAGCCGTGCAGAAAAAGTGACGCAAGAATTATTAGAATTGTCTCAAATTAAACAAACAAATCGCCAAAAACTTGTCATTGTCAATTCACGAAATGTAGATGTCACTACTACTGATACTGACGTCGCAATTTCATTACAATTAATGCTACAAATCCTTGTTGCACTTTTCGCACAGCTGGATATCCTCTAAACTCTTCACTATATATAATGTTAACCAGCTTGGCTATGTTCCTGTTTGAACCATCTTTTTTTAAAAGGTCTCTTCAGCTGAAGAGACCTTAATATATTAAATACAACTAAAATATTAATTATTGACACTAATCCTATACGCAAGAACTAACGATACATTTTTAGGATGGGCACTTTTTTGATTTCTCCTTTATATTATAAACAAGCTGCCGCTACTCTAATTTCTGTAATCATGTTTCAACTAACCCTCGCCTGCCTACTTACCTTACAAACCATTTTCATCAGTGCATGATGTGCTGGAGGAATTAGGCTAAAAACAATATCCATTGTTTTGCGCATCGGTATTGGATAAATGATAACTTTATTTTTATGGACTTCTTTTAAGACGATTTTGGCTAATTTTTCGGGAGACATTACCTTCTGTTTCTTTAATTGGTTAATAATAAGGGATTTATTAATATTGACTGCTTTTGACTTTTCAAAGATGGGAGTGTCCACAAATGCTGGACAAAGGGTGCTAACACTGACCCCAAAATCTTCAGCCTCATAATGAAGTGACGTTGTTAAACCTACTACGGCATGCTTTGTTGTAGAGTAGACTGCGGATACGGGGGATGGACCAAGGCCAGCTGCAGATGCCGTGTTAACAATATGTCCGAAACCTTGTTTTTTCATAATGTTATAGCCAATTTGGGTGCCGTAAATGACACCCCACAAGTTAACATCAATCATTTCTTTCCAATCTTGAATAGACATATCATATAATTCACCATACATAGCTATTCCTGCATTATTGAAAAGGTAATCTAAATGTCCGAATTCCTCATATATCTCTGTCAGAATTTGATTCATTTGATCATAATCGGTGACGTTTAATAATACGAATCTTGAATTGACCTTTGATTTATTAAGAGAAGCTTCAACTTCCTTTCCTTCCTTTTCATTAATATCAGCAATAATTACAAATACTTCTTGGGACACAAGCTCTTTACAGAGAGCCTCCCCGATAGATGCACCACCAGTGACAACAGCTACTTTATTATTCGTTTTCATTATTATTTCTTCCCAATTGTTTTTGTTGAAGAAGAGCAAAATGAAACTCCATAACTTTCTGTTAAACTATCTCTATGACATTGTACCTTTATGGTGATCCCCTCCTGTTTATTAAATTCTACTAATAATAGTCGATCAAAAATCCATTTCTCTTAACCATATGGAAAGAATTTTTTCCCGATCCCTCACATCCTTGCTTTCTTTTTTATATTTATTAAGTTTCTTTTCACCGACAATTTGACCATCTAACATATAAAGAATACGTTCGGTTTTAGCAGCCACTTTTACATCATGCGTCACTAATAAAATCGTCGTCCCTAACTTATTAATATCGTTTAATATTTCCATGATGTCACTTGCAGATTTAGAGTTTAAAGCGCCTGTAGGCTCATCACCAAAAATAATATTGGGATCATTGATAAGCGCTCTGCAAATTGCTACCCTTTGTAACTGGCCACCAGATGCTTGCGTTATATCATTATTAGCGAGTTCATATATTCCCATTTTCTTCATTAATTCAATTGCTGTATCATTAATTTTCTTACGACTTCTTTTATTGGCTAGATAAGCTGAAAGAATAATGTTGTCATAAATACATAAATTTTTTAACAAGTGAATATGCTGAAAAATAAACCCCATTTCATGTAAACGCAGCAGCGATAAATCTTTTTCAGATAATCCTGAAATCTCTTTATCATTAAATAAAACACTTCCAGAGGAGATTTTGTCCATGCCACTTATATTGTAAAGCAACGTTGATTTTCCAGAACCGGATGGCCCCATCACACATACAAATTCACCTTGTTTTATTTTTAAATCTATATTTTTTAATACTTTGTGTTCATTTTTTTCTCCAACCCTATATGATTTACTTAATCCCTTTGCCTCTAAAATAATTTCCACCACATCTCCTCCTTACGCACCTATATTGGTAATACTGAAATTCTTTATGGATCCTATACTCAAAATAGTTGTTAATGATACTGTCAAAATAAGAATAAACGGACATATGAAATAAGCTTTTATTGGATCAATTACAAACTTTATTTCGGAAGCTCCCATAAAAGACAATACGACACTCGCAACCCTTTGACCTAATGCATTTGAAACAAAAGTTCCAAGAATAATACCAATAATGAGAACACCTAATGTTCTTGTTACATATTGTATTCGGATATGTTTTAAGGAAAAACCAATACTTCTCATTATTGCAAGTTGTGAATAATCCTTTGCAATTAACATTTTCAAAAATAAAGATGTAATGAGTATCGATATGAAGATAGCAATAATAATTGCAGAAATGGTAAATGTTCTTACCTGCTTGATCGTATTCCCAAATGTTTCGTTTACATATCCTTTTAAATTGGTCACTTTTGCCGGATAAAAAGTATTGCTATACTCCGCAATTTTCCCCGGAATGCTGACATTGGCTTTGAAATCTACACCTATTTTATACGAAAGCACGTTATCCTTATTTGGAGGAATCAATGCTTTTGCGGTTCTGCCACCATTTGTTACATCTTGATAGACACCGCTTATGACCATCTCTTCCTCTTGCCCATCAATGAATAGTTTTAAAGAATCCCCGACACTTTTTTCATATTCTTCACTGTTCAAATAGGAAATTGCAATCTCATTTTGTCGAGTTGGAGCGGCCCCCGTTACATATTCTAAAGAAAAAATTGAAAAATCCCCCGATTCAATTGATATGTTTTCTAAGGCCCCCTCATTGTTTACAAGTTTAAATTGACTCGTCACAAGAGGTGCAAACTTTTCGACATCTGGGTCATTTGAAATATTTGTGATTATGTTCGCAAAATTATCTGAGGTATCTGATTGCTGTATGTCAATTCGGATATCACTGCGTTCCACTCCCAAATATTTTATAAAATCAGGAGATTGAATAGTGTTAAGGAAATTAACCGGGACGATGATAATAAATGAACAAATTAAAAATACTAAAAACAGTAATCCGTATATTCTGAATCTTATACGTATATCTCTTATTCCAAGAAGAATGTGAATATTAGAAAAAGAATTCTTATTAAAGGGAAAATAATTTACGTTTTTACTCTTCTCATTACTATCTTTCAACCTCAATGCTTCTACTGCCGAAATTTTATTAAATCTCCTCAAAATAAACATACAAAAAAATACGGTAAAGAGGAAAATTAACACAACGGCAAGAAAAGGAATGAGCTTCAGGAACAAATTCTTAGGAGCGGTCCCCATATACAACATGATATTGAAAGTAAACAAATGATTTACCAATAAAGAGACCATATAACCGGCTACAGATGCTCCAGCTGCCATAACAATATATTTTAATAGATATACTTTTTTAATATCTTGAAGATCAATTCCTATCGCTTTCATGACACCAATTTCTTGATAATCTTCTTCAATTGCTGCAAGAATAGTAAATCGAATACAGAGAAGCGCAATAATACTAAGAAGAATGCTGACAAAGATAATGAGAGCAGATACGATCCCATCTGTAATTGCATTTAAAGCTTTAAACAATGGATAATCAATAGTCGGTCCCTTATTTGGCAGTTCAGCAGATTGATACAAATTTCTAAAATTATTAAGTTCATTTACATCAGTTAGTTGAAATTCAAGTAAATATTCAATTTGCCCGATATTCTTTTTTAGCTCATTTAAATCAGCCTCGTTTACAACAAAACGTTTTGAATGAATGACAGATGGATTCATCTGCACATCTCGAACAAAATCAGTGACGATAAATTCCTTAGTAAAGTCTGTTGTAGAAATGGTAACTTTATCGCCTAGTGAAATATTTTCTTTTTGCATAAAGTAAATAGGAACAGCTATTTCTCCGGATGAAACGTGTATCCTCTCACTGTTTAAATTTAATAGAAAGTCAAAGGAACTATTCTGTTTTACAAAGTAATGATCCATAATGCTGTTCGTTTCTGATGCCTTCACATTTCCAAAGGTAATATTTCCATCATCAATTTGAATCATTTCAACGACCTGATGATCTTTGACTAAATTATTTTCTGTTGCAAAAGCATCAATATGAGAGTAATCGACCTTTCCTGAGTGCATCTGGACAAAATGTGGAACTTGAGATTTTGTAAACAAAGCATTTAAAGAGTTGGTCATTTCTGTTATCATATTTGTTCCACTGGCAACAAGTAAAGAAGATAGAAAGATGAAAATAAATAATGTTGCTGTTATAACTTTATTTTTTAAAAAATCCTTTTTAAACATTCTAATTAACACTTGAATATACACAGCTCCTTTCACTTAGAGAACTATTGTTGAAAAATATCTTTATGTGCATTCGTCCGGTTCATTAAAGAAAAATCTACTTTTGAAAATGCAAGGGTTGAAAGTATTAAAAACAAAACCCCAAATAACAATACAATGATAATACTCATTTGCGGTGTGATGACTAAATGATTGACCTTAAATGCAAGCTGTTCTGCTAGTAGTTCATCTGCTGTAAGAGACATTTTTTCTAAACTGAGGGTTCTGAAAAATGCAGTTGCATATGTCATTGGATTTAATAATGCAAGATGTTGGAGTCCATTGGGTAGAAGACTAAGAGGTACGTAGACGCCACATAAAAAAGTAATAGGAGTCGTAACGGCGATTGAAACAACTTGGAATGTTTGTGAATTTTTTACACATGTTGCTATATATAATCCAAAAGAAGAAAATACAAGTCCGATTATGATCATACAACCAAAGATTGCGATTGGAGTGAAAGGAGACGCATACCTCATTCCAATGAAATAACCTACAACGAGAATTAAAATTCCTTGAAAAGTTGCAATCGTTGTAGAAGATAGCATTTGCCCGATCGCAATGTGGACTCTCTTAACCGGACTGACAAGTATTTCTTTCATATAACCTGAAACAATATCGTCGATCGTTGAAGTGGCAATATTCAAAGATGTTTGAAACACGACGATGATTACAATTCCTGCTAATACATAATTAACTGGATTGCTTATATACGCACTTTTAAAAATCGAGCTTAATAAATATAAATAGAAAAACGGCATAATAAACATTAAAATCAGCTGCACACGATTCCTGGCAAAAAGTTTTACATTCCTAAACCATAGTGCTGCAATAACTCGCATCTTGATTACCCCCTTATGTCCTTCCCAGTAATTTGGAGAAACACATCATTCAATGTTCCTTTTTTAATTTCCAAAGTTTTTATTAATGGTCGATGCTCATTAATAATTTCCATAAAATCAGCTAATTGATTGATCTCTATCGTGTAATTATTCGATTCCTTAGAAAAACTCATATTATACTTTTGAAGTAACTTTTCTAATATTGCTGCATCTTGGCTTGTCATATAAGCCTTATCCTTTGTATATTGGCTTTTTAAAACATTCGGACTATCAAAAGCAATAATTTTCCCATTGTCCATAATAGCTACTTTATGACTAATTTCTGCTTCTTCCATATAATGAGTCGTTAAAAAAATGGTAATGTTTTTCTCTTTTTGCAGCTTGACGATGTAATCCCAAATATTTGCCCTTGTATTTGGATCAAGTCCAGTTGTCGGTTCATCTAAAAACAACACTTTAGGAAAATGTAGTAGGCTTCTTGCAATTTCTACACGCCTTTTCATTCCACCTGATAAGGAACTAACCATTGATTTTTTCCATTCCAATAAATCAACTATTTTTAAAACAAAATCAATACGTTCCTCTATTTTTGATCTCGGGATTCCATAAAAATGACCATGCATCTTTAGATTTTCTTCGACAGTCATTTTATTATCTAAAGTCGACTCTTGAAAGACGACTCCAATCACATTTCTTACTTCATCTCTAGAACTCGTAACATCCTTTCCATCGATCAGTAAAGTACCTGAAGTTTTCTCTAAAATCGTGCATAACGTATTAATCGTTGTACTCTTGCCTGCACCATTCGGACCTAGAAAAGCAAAAATACTTCCCTGCTCCACATCAAAAGAAATTCCATCGACCGCCGTATAATTTCCGTACTTTTTCATAAAATCTTTTACGACAATCATTTTTTCCAAATTAATCACCTTTTCTTGCTTATTAGAAAGCTTAAACTTTAATAATTTTCATTAATACCTTTTTCAAATCCAATTTTCTAAGAACTCTACTTCTACTACCTTTTTATTCGATTAGTTATTTTCCTTCCTGACTTTGATCGTACCTGCCAAGTATATAAGCAAAACTACCTGGTTCAGCCCCTAACGTTGTTTCTATAATGTGCACAAGTGCAATTGCCTTTTGCATTAGATCGTGTGGCTCCCATTTGAAAATTCCTTCATCTAATAAAAATTGAGAACCTACTAATAAAAATTCTACAGTTTCCTTTGGATAAGGAGTTTTAAAAGCACCTTCAGAAATCCCTTGTTCAATGACTTCAGTTAATACTGGTGTTAGGTGAAGGATGGTTTCTACCAAGCTTTTTTGGTGCATTTCAGCATTATCTACTTGATGCAACTCTTCAATCATTTTTTCCTTTCCGCCAACCTCTGGTGTTTGGGCCATGATGATCCTAAATATTTTTTCAGGTGCTTTCAAGTTAGGATCTGAAGCAATCACTTTCGCTGCCTTTACCCCTGTTTCGACAAAACGTGTGATAACCGCATCCATAACTTCTTCCTTTGATTGGAAGTAATAATAAAAAGTCCCTTTAGCAATCCCTACCTCATTCAAGATGTCTTTAATTGTTGTTTTCGAATAACCTTTCGTAGTAAAAAACATCTCAGCTACATCTAATATTTCATTTCTTCGTTCTTCTGGATTTTTTATGCTTCTCATGAAATACCTCCATCTTTATAGACCGACGGTCGGTCTATAATAAATAGTAACATTTTTCCATTTATAAAGTCAAGAGTTTCTGTATTCTTTCAAAAACATCTTTTAACAAATTAGGGCTCTGCCCAAACATACATAAGCAATTTCAAGAGACAGATTTCTTTTCTTTATCGCGCTAATCAGCAGGACTAATGATAACTAATCATTAATACAATAATTATCACCAAGAAACGATTTAAGAGGGATTTAAATCGTTTTTTAATATGATAATCAATTCTTTTCCAAAAATATTCGTTCAAACAGAAGGGTTTTGATGTTAATATGGAAATATATAGTATTCACAACCAACAAACGCTTCAGATCGCGGAAAAAGAAGGTTCTTCCGAAAGAAAGGTAAAATGTATTCAGTTTTTACATTAGTAAGTTTATTTCACAAAAAATGTGAAGGAGGAAAAATATTTGAAACAAAATGTATATGATAATTCAACTTTCTTTAAAGCTTACACAAATTTGCGAGAAAGTGGAATAACCTATAATGACTTTATCGAACAGCCTGCAATAAAATCAATTGTTCCAAACATGAAAGGAAAGTCCGTTTTAGATTTAGGCTGTGGAGATGGTCATTTTTCAAAATATTGTATTGAAAACGGTGCAAAAAAAGTAATAGGTATCGACATCTCAACTAATATGATTGAACGGGCTAAAAAGATAAACGGGGATAAACATATAGAATATATATGCGTACCAATGGAGGACTTGAAATTAACCAATCAACAATTTGATCTAGTGATCAGCTCTCTTTCTATACATTATGTTGAAGATTACTCAGCTCTAATTCGAAATATTAATAGACTATTAAAAAGTAACGGTGAATTTATTTTTTCAACTGAACATCCGATTGTAACTGCTCGAAAAGGTACTAGTCATTGGATATCGACCGAGGAAAACAATAAACTGCACTGGGCATTGGATAATTATCATGAAGAAGGCAAAAGAGAACACGATTGGTTTGTAGATGGGGTAGTTATCTATCATAGAACCATTTCTACTTTAATAAACACGCTTATTGAAAATGGATTTGTGCTGGATAAAATCGTCGAACCTCAGCCAACTCCAGTTGGGTTGGAAAAAATGCCAAAATTAATACATGAGAAACGCAGGCCCTCTTTTATTATTATTAAATCAAAAAAACTAAACGAATAAGTTCTTTCGTACCATATTTAAAACTAAAATTAAGAGCATGTTACGCTTAAAATCCACAAGTTCACCAAGAATGAAGTCATCATTAGTCTCTTACTAAAATGAAGAATGTTACATACAACCAAAAAATATCTATTCAAATAAAAAGTAAGTAAAGCCTCTCAATCATAATAAAGATTGAGAGGCTAGTTGGCTATTTACCAAAAGTCATTTTTTTACAGCATGGATGTAATGGATCGTTTCGAATGCAGACAAATAATCTGAACGATCACCAAAGAATTGATTATTAATAGCATCAGGTGATAAATGTTCATAAATGAGTAATCCTGAGTTTTCTAACATTCTTTCCATTTCATCATAAGTAAAACATGATCTCATTGGCTCACCGCTAGCAGAAGCCATTTGGACCATATTTTGAACTCGATTAGACATTCCTTTTGCTTCAAAAAGGTTGTCATCTGCATAGTCAAAAACGATGGAACTTCCTGATGGGACTTTTGTGAATAATTCCTTAATTAATTTAGCATTCTCTTCCTTTGTTAAATAATAAGAAACACCTAAAAGACTAAAGAAAGTTTTTTTATTAGGCATAAAACCTTCTTCAACAAGAGTTTGCAAAGTAAAATCTTTGGTGAAATCTATGGAAACGAAATGAAGATTATCTGGTAGTTGGTAATTAGAATTTGCTAACCTTTTCTTTTTAAATTCTTGTGTGGCTGGATAGTCAACTTCAAAAATTTCTAGGCTGTCGTTTAATTCTTGGTTTCGAAAACAAAAGGTATCTAATCCAGCTCCTAGAATGACATACTGTTTAACACCAAGCACTATTTCATGAAACAATATATTTTCACAAAAGGCAGCTCGTGCTAAAGGAGTTGGAGAAAGCTGTACTTGTGTGATCCATTTTAAAATTTCATCCGGATTATCTTGAAACTTCAGCGCAATTTCATGATTAAAGAATTGAATTCCTTTAATCATGTTTTCACGGATATCTTCAAATTCTTTTTGGGTAATTAAATCTTTTGCAATAAAATCATCAAAAATTTTAGGTGTGTCATATTTACTGTGATATGCACGCCCAAAAGCTGATATTAAGGAAGTTAAACTTGATTCATTTTTCTTCATACATTAATCCTCCCCTATACAAAAATAAGATTCCCCTGGCCAGGAGAATCTTATTATACACAAAAAATATTTAACTGTAAATTATAGCACAAATAAAAATATTTGTCAATAATAATGAATTGACTTGCTTTATAATAATAAGTCCTCTGTAGAAATGATAAAAGCTGTGATAAAGGATATATCAAAACAAAAACCTAGTTTCTCATTATTAAAATTGAGAAACTAGGCTTTTTCATCGCTCCATTAAAGCTCCCTTGGAGAACAAAGCAAATATAAACTATGATTTGGAAGTAAAGAATACATTTTGCTCAATTTTTTTTAAAATGGATTCTTCTTATTTACCATAAAAAATAGTTTTGTGAGATATTTTATTAATCAGTTGCTATTCATCCTATAAATTAATATGCACTCCAACCAAAATCAGCAGCGAGTGTTACACCGTTAATGTAAGATGACTCTTCGGAAGCTAAGAACAATGCAATATTTGCAATCTCACTTGTAGTACCAGGCTTCACCATTGTATTAACACCACGAGTAGCGACTTCCATTCCGAATGTATCAATATTCGCCATATTTTCTGTTAACGGTGTTGGAATATGGGCTGGTCCGATTGCATTACAACGAATATTTTGAGGTCCATATTGTGAAGCAATGTTTTTAGTCATACCTACAACTGCATGTTTTGAAGCAGTGTATGCTAAACCTCCACGGCCTCCAGTTAGTCCTGAAATAGAAGCCATATTTACGATCGTTCCAGCTCCTTTTTCCAAGAAGATTGGAAGAACTTTACGAATTCCGCGCATAACACCATTTACATTAATATTCATTACTCGTTCCCAAACGTCATCTGTTACGTTTGCAGCAGCCTGCATATTATCGCTTATCCCAGCGTTATTTACTAATATATCGATTGTACCGAATGCTTTAACTGTTTCATCAACCATTTTTGATATATCTTCTTCATTCGTAACATCTACTTTTACACCGATAGCTTTTGTCCCTAACTCATTTAATTCTTTAACTGTTTGTTGAATTCCTGCTTCATTAAAGTCAGCAACAACAATATTTGCCCCTTCTTTTGCATAAGTTATAGCAATTTCTTTACCAATTCCTGATCCACTGCCAGTTATGATTGCTACTTTATTTTCTAATCTAGCCATATTACTTACTTCTCCTTTAATAAATGAATTGGACTCTCTCTTAATTAATATCCCGCATCTTTTTTCTATTATTCAATTTAAACGCTGTCTTACACTATTTTTAAGATAACTTTCAGCGTTTTTTACTAAATCACTACAACATTTATTCCATTTAAGAATAAGTTGTAACAAGATTACAAAATGCTTTTTCATTTTTTAGCTTGAATGATAATTTTTCCACGTGTATGACCTGTTTGAAGTTGTTCATGTGCTTTTCGGAAGTTGTTTTCTTCAAATGGTAAAACTTCCCCGATTACCGGTCTTAGTGCTCCGCTCTCCAACAACTTGGTAATCTTCATCAATAATTCAGCACTTGGCTGAACCCAAACCGAGGCAGTATGAATCCCTTCTACTTTATCTTCTTCTGTAATTCCTACTGCAGAAGCTAAGATGCCACCTTTTTTTAGCACTTGATAACTTCTTTTTTGTGTTTCACCACCGACTAGGTCTACAACTAAGTCGTAATCATGGATAACATTTGTAAAATCTTGATTTGTATAATCAACCACTACATCTGCACCAAGCTCCTTCAGGAAGTTCACATTAGATGTGCTGCCAGTCGAAGCAACAAATGCTCCTGCATGTTTTGCTAATTGGATCGCCATACTGCCTACTCCACCTGCACCACCGTGAATGAGTACTTTTTGATCCTTTGTCAGTTTTCCATCAATGAATAGTGCAGTCCAAGCTGTCATGCTTGTAGAGATAATAGACGCCGCTTCATTAAAATTAATATTCTCAGGTTTAGCAACAACCTGATTTTCATCTGCAACAGTAAACTCTGCATAACTCCCATTAGCAGTAGCGAGAACAGCATCACCTATACTCCATTTTTCAACATTTTTACCAACTTCACTAATAATACCAGCTACATCGTAACCAAGAATATGTGGAAACGTTAGTGGCATAACATCCTTCAAGTAGCCTTCTCTCATTTTCCATTCTGCTGGGTTAGTTGCAATCGCATAAACTTCAATAAGTACTTCATGTTCACCAACGTTTGGTTTTGAAACCTGTTTTAATTTTAATTGATCGGGTCCTCCGTATTGCTCAATAACAATTGCTTCCAAAAAAGAATCCTCCTTGATATATGAATACTAAGTTGTTTTATTAACTCATAACCTGTCCATCAAATCTATCTTCTGGTAAAGCTCCACTCTTTCGTCTGTCAACTGGATGTTTTTTCTTCCTGTACGGTTCCTTCATCCGGCACTATGAACTTGATTCGCCAATAATCTTATCCCATAATTATTACTTGCCTATTTATTATTTCTTTCCATCAATTCACTTGCTTCATGAAGTAAGTTGATCAACTGCTGGCTATGATTTTTATCCAATATTTCTGAGTGTCGCAAATAAATTTGATTCAAACTCTCATAAATTTCTTTACACAAAGACTTTCCCTCTTCTGTTAAGTAAATTAAAATATGTTTGCCATCGGGGTTTCTTTCCACCAAATTACGTTTCACAAGCTTATCAATGAATCTAGTACTTGTTGAAGGAGCAATTGTCAGCTTTTCACATAGTTCTTTTTGAGTAATGCCAGGATGGTCATTAAGTGTAATGATCAAATAGGCATAAGATGGGGGAATATTTATTGATGCAAAGGCTTCCCCAGCCAACTTTTCCATCTGTCTTGCAAACCTGGAAGCCGTAAAATAAAGGCAGTTACTTAGCAAATAATCAGAATTAGGAGTCTGCATTACCATTCCACCTTACTATTTGAATTTTTCTCAAATCTTTCAACTATTCTCTTTCTCCTCTTTTAATAGTTATTTGAAAAGCTAAATTCCACTTCATTTGTATATACAAATGTTTACTATACTCATTATATTAATGTATGGACTCCTTGTAAATTAATCCGCTTCCGAGATGCAACCCTATTCTGTTACTTGTTAACAAACAGAAAATAAATGTTACTGTTTTCTACCGTATCTATTACACGAATCGATTTGTCTTTTGTAATTCTTTCACTTTTCATCGAAATGTGTAAATTTAAGTCACTAAATTATTACCCCAAACATGATGCTGCATATTTAAACTTCCACAATTGCCTTTGGAACTTTGTCCTCTACATCTTATCTACTTCCTCATATAGTAATGTAATTGCATTAGAAAGGAGGACGAATAATGCATCACCCACTCTATCGCACGGCTTCTGAATATATAAATAGTCCTGTGGAAATTAGAGATTATTATGGAGAAAGTTATCGAGGAACTTTAGAATATGTTACACCAGATGGTGTCTATCTAGATACAGGATCTGATGGGATATTTTTCCCATTCTTAACTATTGCCTCTTTAGTACTGTTGGGCTCGCTTTTCTTTTAATACTTTTGAAAATATTAACGGTTATTAATTACATTCACGGCATAACACTTATTTTCCAAAAGGCTAATGGTAATATATTTCGCAGACATTCAAAAGGAGAATGGTTCGTTCTCCCTTTTGAATGTTATACTACAATAAAAAGATGCACCTTTACCCCAACTTCTGTCTCTCTGTTTAGTTGATTATCTATGTTATCTTTTGACGAATATGATTGGTATACACTAAGCAAGACAACTAAACCATTTTCATCCTAGCCATCAAATAAGTTTATGAATATCAAGTACTGGCTAAAGCTGTATTTGACATCTGATTCAAGTATGGTTTAGAAGTTTTTTCTATATCAATATACGCCCGAGTATAAAGTAGTGTATATTGAAAGTTTTTTGATTATGGAGCTCATTCAAGTAATGCTGCATTAGTACAATAAGATTAGTCTAGTTAAGACAAGTCTCTATAGAGTTTTTCATATATTTTACGAGTGCTTTTACCTCGGAATCTAGTTCTTCCCAATTATCAATACTTTCTCCTCGATAGGCTTTTCTTGCTAAGTCGAGTATTGTTGAGTATTCTTTCGGCAATCGAGGTAAAGCCCATTTTGCAGCTACATCTTTTGGAGATATTTCACCAGTAGAAACTGTTTGCCACATCCGAGCTAAAGTTAAAATCACATTACGTTCATCACCTTCAGTTCCCTCAATCAATTCTGACAAAGATTCCTTAATTGCTCTTCGAATATCTTTCATAGGCACGGGGGCAAGTATTTTAGAAACATCTGGTCCAAACAGAGAAATACTATTTTCTCTTGCTTGTGCTAAAACAATAGCCAAATCAGGATCATAGCTTGGTTCCTGAATTTGTCCATTTTCAAACTCATTCCTGAGCCACTCACCATAGATGAATTCTTTTTTTGGAGGATATCGCCAAGGCACTACATCGCTATGGTTTATAACCGTGAGTTCAATTGGTCTCAAAGAATCGGTATTTCCTATCTTTCCAGATATAAGCATTAGTCTGTCAGTTAGTTTTTTTCGTGTTACTTCTGGTAAACTATGGTTCACTAGCACTAGGACATCCACATCACTGTTAATACGTAAGCCACCTTTTACCGCGGAACCAAATAGATATACTCCAATTATTGAACTTCCAAGTAACTCCTCCACAATTTCTAATGCTTGAGTTGCTTGTACTGGTACTTTTTCGTTACTTAAACTGTTCATAAATTAAATAACTCCTTGTTTCTGATTATGTTCCTATAAAATACGTTTATTTTGTTGTTTTTACTTAAATGACTTTTGTGCAACAATAGAGAATGAACTATATACAGCTCATTTAACAAATAAGAGTAAATGCTTAGTCTTCTTTGAGAAAAGCACCCAATTATTCAATAAGCATTTAACAAAATAATGAAAAAACAACTAAGTGATCATTGATTTTTAATATGTTTCGTTTTGAAAACCGTAATTCCATTCAAATGCAATATCAAGTAATTGCATACCTTGAGGTTTTTTACCAATTTTAATCAGTAATAATCCAGTTGCTACGGCTTGGATATATCCCCACTCTCTTATTGACATTGGTTCTACATTAGTTAATTCACCAAGAAAGATAGACCTTTTATATCCTATCTCTACAGGATTCACTACTAATTCATATACCCATTCCCGCATTAATACACCTAAGTCATATGCAGGCTCAGCAATTAATCCATCTGGGTCGATAAATTTAAACATTCTCTCACTCTCAAAACTTCTTTCAACTTGTAGAATATTTCCATTGTGTGCATCACCCTGTACTAACACTCCGTTTTGCAACTTAGATACTCTCAAACGATTTTCTAAATAACTTAATGATTTATCTACAATACTTTTTTTCACAAGGCTTCTTTAACTTTAACCATAAATCTACAATAAAGGTCGAGAACCATGTAATGAGGGATTTACTTGATTGTAAATTAGTTTTCCCTGCTCTACAACTGTCCAAGTTTGCTTTAATAATTCACACATAATTTCCATTTGAATCTTAGAACTTTAATTAAACTCACTTAGTGGTTTCCCTAATTTTTCAACCTACTTTAAAACAAAATCCATGAACACTTGTAATTAGTTCTCTTGGTGGGATTTGTTTATCAGGTTTCCAAGTTAATTTTACTTTTGCTTCTCCCCAATTCACATATTTTGTAGTCATGTATTTTTGCCTCTTATAACCCTAATCTTCTGCCCCGTTTGTTCAATAAGGAATTCAAAAAAAGGGTAGTTAATGCTGCCTAGATCTCTCGTCGATATTGAACCAATTAATTCTGCCATATTACTCCCTCCTTCGATTCCCCTGCATACTTCGACAAAAGGAGGGAAAATTCCTCTTTAAAACAAAAATAACGCCTGTTCAGTTCAAAAGAAAAAGCACCTCGTATGAGATGTTTTAACTTTTACAGTTTTAACTTAGATTCGATTTTCGCAATTCTAATTCCTTTTTCCTCTCTAGTAACATATCAATTAAACCTAATCCTTTTGTGTCTAATTCTATCCTTCTTTTATAAATAACCGTTAATATTATCCAGCAAATTACGACTATTATACCTAATATTGAAGTATAGATATTAACATTATTTCCAAACAATACAGAAAGAAAAACAGCTACAATGGATATTATCAGGTGATTAGCCTTAGCGTTTTCAGCCTTTGAATTTATTTCATTTCTAAGTTTCTCAATTCGGAATATTTTTTGCTCCGTTACTGTTCTTCCTTTAAAATAAGCTGATTTACATAGCATTTCATCCATTTCTTCTTCTAACTTATTAATCTCACACTCTAATTCAGTCATTTACCAGTTCCTCCTTTCCTACCCATATCGGCAAGAAGGGATAAATACTTAAACCATAAAAATAAAGCTCGTGTGAGCGTTAAAAAATATTGATTTGACTCTTTAATAATAACAACTGCGTTGTTCCATATATTGTGTAATAAAGTCCTTCATCTCTGAAAAAACAGGAAATTCAGAAGGATTATATATAAAATACAAGTACTGTCCGTTGATTTCAAAGGCCAAATCCGTATACTCTATCCCCGACTTTCCAGTTGGTGTCCAAATTCTTTCAGTTGAGGTCTTGATCCAATAAAAGAAAAATCACATTCTGTAACAAAGCCATGTGACAAATAAAAATCAATTGCTTCTGTAACATGTTTTTCCATAAAAATAATCCCTCCTCATCTACATATTTCGACAAAAGGAGGGAGAATTCCTCTGTTTTTAGTCATAAAAAATACACCTCATTAGGTGTTCGTTGTGTCACATATACTAAGCATCCGCCTATACGACATTCACCCACTCAGCATATGTTGGTCTTGATAACATATACAAGGGAGAGATTTTAGTGGATCCACGCTTAGCTCAACTTCTTCAAAAAACAAGTTTATATGGTACATTAGCAATGTATTATGAACACATTGATCCAGAAAAACACATTTATTTTTACAGAAAACATTTCGAGTATGAAATGCAATTGGTTCAACTTTATTGGGCCTTACAAGGTACAATGGAAAATCCTTCTCAGATAGAATGTTATTAAGACTGAACGTTCGAAATCATTAATAAGAGGAGCCGATTGGCTCCTTGCCTACTAATGGCTTTCATTGCGCCCTTTGCTCCAAAAATAAAAGAGACATAAAAACAACGCCTATTCAGCGTAAAAGAAAAAGCACCTCGAGTGAGATGCTAAAAATTAAATTCCATCAACTTAAACATTTGAATTATACCTAAAACGAATGATAAAGACATTATAGGCAACACTATTATTCTCCATATTTTTAGTTTTATTAGTATAAATCCTATCACCAATGCAACAATAATTGGAACAACAAGAATTGTCGCCATGTATAAAACCATTGTATTCAAAGTCGAAGTTAATGGACTTAAATCAATATCCATTAAAATATCGCTTCTTTTCAGTAAAATAAGTTTTTATTTTTATTTTACCATTAAAAGGGGCATAAAGTCCTAATTAACCATAAAAATAACGCTCGTGTGAGCGTAGAAAAGAAGCACCATAACCGAGACGCTTATTGAGTAATTTATTATAAGAGTAATTTTATCTCTTTTATTTGTTCTATGTGTCGCCGTTCATGCAAATATATTTGTTCAATCCATTGATCAAGAGGTAATTCACCAAGAGCAGGATGCTTCATTGATTTTTCCGCTAGTACAGATTTATCTTCTATAGTATTAAGAAAACTTATCAATTTTTTTCTTGAATCTTTTAACAAATAAACTATCTGCTGAACTTCAAATGAATCTTCATCTGGTTCAACGATTTTTGGAGCTTTAAACTTTTTCGTTCTATCTAATAATATAAGATTAACCTTTTTACGTTCTACACGAGTACTATCAATCTCTTTTAATCCCCATGCAATAGCCTTAATAGATGCCTTTTCCACTAAGACCAGGTGATGGCAAACCTGTGCTATACTCCACTTATTCATGTCAGGCTTACTATTAAATTGAGTATCACTTAACAAAACAATTTCTTTTACGAGATCATTTCTCGTTTCATATAGATTGTCATTTACAGATTTATTCATAAGATTTTCTCCCTTCACCATGCAAGCGGCTCTCATCGCATATGGCGATCAATCATCAATAGTACTCTTTACTTCCTTTTTTATTATATTCCCATTATATAGAAAAAACAATATTTATTTTAACGATAATAATAACGCCTAGTCAGTGTTTAAACTTTCTTTATATTGATTTAGATCATTAATATAAACATTTGCTTCATCTAGCTTTTTATCAACGATTAAAGCACGTAATCCGTTTGTATTACTCTTGTTTTGTTCATACTGTTCTTTGGTAATCTCGACTGGATTATTGTTCGTAAACTTAAAACCACTTGTAATATATTGCAGCTCAACACCCATATATTCCTCATTGTAGCCATTATCATACTTGAAATTAATTCCCGTTATCGTCACTCTCATTTACATCCTCTCCTTTATCTAAATTGAATGCATCATATAAAATAGAAAGAGCGTAAGCATCATTTCCGGAAAACTCCTGCTCACACTCTTCACTAGTTAATTCCTTAATTTTTGCTTTGACAACATTTAAAGGCTTTAGCATGTTGCCGCCTTCCACAACAACCTTCTCATCAAAAAATGCTTTCAGTTCTTTTGTTCTTTTGTCTTTGTCGTCCATATAATCTTCTCGAATTGTTTTCTCACCAGTGGCCACAATTTCCAACTCTTTGCCAAGAAAATTTGTGAGTTTAGAGCGCATGACGCTTTTTAATCCTTTAAAATTTTCCCTTTCGAGGAAAACAATCACTCTTTCTAAGTCTATATTTCTAATTTCGATTTTCATTTATGCTGCCTTCAATTTATTTAACCGTTCCTCTAATTTGGCGATTTTAAAAATTATATCTTCCCTGGTTTCGTCTACTTTTAAATCTAGTTCTTGAATAGCTTTTGTATTGTAAGAGGTTAATTTGTACGTATTAATAGCCATGCCGTCTAAGGTTGCTATTTCTGGACTGTCCTCTGATATAAAACCAACTTGTTTTTCTTCCATTGGATCTTCAATCAAGTTATAATTTACGACTGTCAAACGATTAATAACATTAAGTGCAATATCATCTAATTTTTCTATATTCGTCTTATACATTCGACTGGATGCTTGTGTAAATCCACTTGTCCTAACATTTCTATATATAGTGTTTGCGTGAGAACCACCCCACAAACCATTACTAGTAACTCTAAGCTCTCCTGATGCTGCCCCAATACAAAAATTATCTCCAGTAGTTTCAGAGTTTACCCTAATGCTATGAGCCATAATTTCATTAGTCTGTAAATCACTATAAGTTGACGAACTCCCATTATTCATAATCCTTACACGGTTGCTCGACCTTAAATATAGGACTGATCCATCATTAACTTGTAATTTGTTAGCGAACATATTCTTTGCACGTACATCACGATATACACCTTGAGTAGCTAAACCTTGAGACATTACTCGTAATTCTCCCAAATCTGTTCCGATGTAAAAATGTCTTCCAAAAGGTGATACAACGGCAAGTGTTCTTGTTTTAATGTAGTCGTAATCTGTACTGCTACCACTACCACCTAGCGTACTGTAGGTGACTGTACGTACCTCTCCTGTCTCTCCTGTCGCATTTGTGTCATTTGCAGCTAAATACACGTTTAAGTTAGATGTACCTAATGCAGCACTCGTTACTAAACTAGCATCTGCTTGAAACCGAGTACTACCTCCAGCGTTATATCCATAAAAACCAGTACAGTAAGCAAATGTTAGCTGAATTAGAACGCATAGCTAGAGCTGTCGAAGATAATGACCACTTTATCGAAGATTGCCTTAGTGGCTTCATCCACACCATCAAAATAAACATGTAGTGACTCTTTTGGAATAACTTCCTCTATTACAATATTTAAACGGTCAAACATGCTGTCAATCGTCAACAATGCTCGTTGTGCCTGTCTGTCGTTAACTAGGTTAGTATTATGCAAAATGGATAGTATTTCATCTTTCATTGCTCTTATGATTTCAAGGAGTTGTTTTTGATTCATTCTTCGTCATCCTGGTTATCTTCGATTGGATTCCCATCTGCAGCCCTATTGCCCATCATCTGCTGCAATGTCTGTCTACCATTCAATAAGGAGAAACTATCATCATTCGATCGCTCCGCTTCAATCCTGTACAATTCCTCCTGGATCCATTCTTCAGATGCATTTGGATTGTTACGTCTGATTGTTGTTTCAAGCGATTGTGTAGGTTGGTCATTAGCGCCTTCAAATGCTAGCTTGTTTTCCTCAATTAATTCCTTACGACTAATTGGAATCATTGATTTCAACAAGATTTCTGGTTCTTCAATAATAACGGCATCATCATTGTAATTCGCTAACCATAGCGCACTTTCAATTAACTGCTGCAGAAAGTAAATATACTCACCTTGAATTTGCTCAGCCTTGATAAGCGATGTAAATAAATCGTAGAACTTAGCCACTCCCGATTGAGCGCCAGTTGCACTATTATCCATGTAGAAATCCACTACTTTTTCAGACGTTTTTGTTTCCATGAGCATAAGTTTCATCAAGTCCTTAACCCACTGAATATCACCAATCTTAGTAACATCAATTTGAATTACTTCTAACGCTTTTCCATGGTCGTCAAATGTAGTGATTTCTAAATCACGGTGATCGATGCGACCTTCTTCTCCGTATCTTTCATATGCCTTATTTTCTAATACTTCCATAATTTCCTTAGAAACAGCAATGCGTGGTTTCCCGTTACGTTCAAACGTGATCGCGTTACGAGTTAATGTCTAGTTAACTTCATCCTGTTTACCATCTTGCCCTTTCAGACAGGAAGATCCCAAAGGATTCATAAACGTTTTTTCATTTGGCCAGTAAATAATAAAAGGCCTACCCCGTCCGGGATAAACCTTTTCTAATTTTTCCATGCCTAGAAGCTCTTTTGCTTCATCTTCTTCGACTGCTTCGGTTTCCTTTTTATTATTTAATCGATAAAGTATATGCTTTGTATGCAGGTCCTCGTCTTTTACTTGTTCGCGATATACATGCAAATATTCCTCTCCATCGATTTCTATTTCATAAGCAAGATCTGCTCCCATTCCATCATCATGCGGATAATAAACGTCACGGGCCTTAAATTCAACACGCAATCCCTTTTCATCCAACCATGGAACGCCAACCAAGCCGCCATCCAATTGTTGTTGCAGGATATTTCCCCAATGTTCAAAAGCTAAGTTACTATTCTTTTGGATCTGATTAATAATTTCTTGTTGAACATGAATAATCTTGCTTACTTCATCTCGTGGCTCGTCCACAATTTCATCTGTATTCTCGTTAATTTCTTCCGTTTGAAAATCATCCACCGATAAAGACGATACAATATTACCGATAGAGCGACTTACAAGCATGGCTGGTATCTCAGGTATCAATTTACATATATTCGCAACTATGTACGGTGTTTGAACGTTTTGAGCATGTTGCGTACCGTACATAATATTATCCGTAATCTCACCTTTTTCAATAAGATGTTTAGCGCGCGGAAATATTTCTGCATGTTTCCCTTCGTATAAATCACGGTAATAAAAAATACTTCCGTGTGTTTTCTCTATTACGGAAGCATCGAATTTTTCCCAATTTGGCATGTATTCACCTTCTTTCTATTTACCATACGTTAGTGCTGCTTATCCTTGCTTTAGGAGCAAATAAAATTGTTTGAATAAAATACCTATCTGCATCTAAGCAATGATCAAATTGTTTTATCGGTTTATCTTCTCCACGATCAGATGCTTTCTTATCCCATACATAAGAAGCAAATTCTCTAAAAGTTTCAACGCAACAATCGTTAAATAAAATCATCTTTTCACTCAACGCTGTCTGCATATTTCTTATTCCATCCAACACTTCATTTTTAGCTTTTGTTACATGGAATCTATCTTTCTTTAATTGAGCAATAAAACTAGATGCAGATGGATCCACTATAACTGACTTAACTCGAATACCTTTAGTGAATTTTTTCAAATCTTTGCTGTATTCCACATCTGTTTTTTGCTTACCACTGTTACGACCATCATGATAATACTCTTTAACTTTGTACCAAGTGTCCTGATGCTTTCCCCATAAACTAAACGTTGTTGGGTTTTGCGTACCATAGTCAATAGCAACGTAATATTCGGAGTATCTACGTTCCTCAGTGGGAACAACATGATCACCATGATTAAACACATCATAAATAACGCCTTCTGCAAGCACCCATAAACCTAAAATAAATCGCTTGTAGAAAACGCCTGTAAACATTCTTTTATAACGATTTTTAACCCTTTCAGATAGAGAGGGGTTATCATCCATTGTAAAATGTAATCTTATTAAGTTCTTTTCTTTCAAATTATCAATGTAATTTTCTTTAAACCAATGATACGGACTAGCAGGGTTACAATTGTACCAATACTTTGAACCATCAACCGAACAACGTGCTTCCGCTTGGCTAACAAATGATTCAGGCATTAATGCCACTTCATCAAAGAACATACCTGCTAATGTAATTCCTTGTATCAAGTCCTGGGAACTTTCATCTTTACCACCGAAAATATAAAAGTAATTTGTTTTACCTCTAAAGGAAATTGTTAAGAAGTTATCTGCTCGATGGTCCTTAACACTATATCCTCTCGATTTAAGCATTCTCTTTAAAGGACGAATTACGTTACGGCGAAAAGAGCCGATTGTCTTTCCTGCCATCCCGAAGTTTTCATCATCGAATGCTTCCATTGCCCACATGACATAAGATAACGACATCACCACTGTTTTACCGGCACGAACGGAACCGTCACAAATGATGCCGTCTTTTTCTTTTACAGGAGATTTCGGATGCCACCAGGTTAATATCTTTTTCTGTTTGACGGAAAATGACTTAAATTTAAATAACGCTGGCTTAAGTTTCTTCGGTGCTTCCATCACTGTCATCGTTCCACACCTCCACTGAATCGCCTAGCGCTTCGATAAATCCGTCATCTTCATATTCATCCATTGTTTCCCCGGACAGTCTTGCAATTTCTGCTCTCATTTTCTCTTCCTGCAATCGTTTCTTATCGTTATCAGATAATAGATCAAAGTATTTCGATAGCATTTCAATAGCCTTCATTTTGTCTGCTAGTTTTACGGATATACCATCTTTACCCTGTTTAACTTCGGTTATGATAGTTCCATCTACTTCTTCGGAATCGACTAGATCGACGTAAGAAACATGATTCATAATCGGTTCGCCATCTTCATTAACCATAGGTTCACCACTGAATGAATCACCTTCAACTAATTCTCTACTGCCGAACATTACAAAATCGGTTATATCTGCAAAGGCAATGTCAATGTATTTTTGAAGAATATCTCGGACATCCAACATTAATCCGCTTGTTTGTTCCTCTTTCAATCTTTCAATTTCTAAAGAAATGTTAGGATTTGCTAGGTGTCTATGACCTTCCACTCTGGCAGTTGAATAAGCACATCCATAAGCCTTCTGATAAGCCTTAGTCGCATTGAAGTATTTAATGTAGTAAATACAAAAAAACCGTTGTTTATCAGTCAGATTATCCGAATCAACAACAGGCTCTTTTTCTTCTTTTTTTGGTTGCATCTTTTTTATTAGTTGCATCCCTCGACCACTTTTCCCTACTTCTACGACTTTTCAAAGTACCTTCTTTTACGTCATGCTTTTCAGCTAACTTTCTAAAAGTGATCTTTGATGTTTCCCATTCATGTCTGATTTCTTCCCAATTCGACTTTGACATCTACATTCGACCTACCTCCTAGTTATTATATTTAAGCATGAAAAAAGCACCCTATTGGATGCCCTGTTTAATTTTCTACCTTTTATAAACGTCATATTTCTTTTTTCTTTTATTATTTATACACTTTAATTTAACCACTCTTATGCTTTCCAAATCTTCTAAATCTTCATCAGTGACTTCTATTTGTAGCTTTTTCAATGCAAGTTGTTTTGGTGACAAATTCACAAAATATAACTTGTCAATATATGCACTGTACTGAGAGCTCCTAAATGTATCCCTATCATCTGGCGCCACACTTAATAACTCTGTGTTTTTGTCGTTTAAAAAGATTAATTCGACATCATCTAACACTTTATTTGATTCAGACATATTGTAAAATTTCACTTTGAAGTCTAACCTAATCATATTATATGGATTAAATGAGTCTTTTTCTATTTTTTTATATTCTACATCAAAAATTGATGTTTGGACCTTTCCATGATTTCTAAGTATATGAGTGGTTATAAGTGTTGTAACTGTACCTAATACGGTACCAGCAATAGCACCTATAATACCTTGGTAATTTAACAGTATTTCTTCCAATTATTTTCAACCCTTTGTTCTTTTGCTTTCGTAATAACCTCTGTTTACTTCACTGATAAATCCCTTTAGTATTTCACTCTTTTGCATAAAAGTAGTTTTCCTCGAACCTAACCAACTAGGATTTGTGTCCTTCTTTAGCACGTATCCAAACAGTTCATGTTTATATTCTTTATAACTTTTCTCAAAACTATACGTTTCATCTCTTTCAGCACCAATCTCTCGAATGATGTAGATGCATTTTACATAGTTAGTTTCCGCTACATTTAAAAACGATAATGCCATTTGATACTGAATCAATTCATCGTACTCCCCATTAGATAGTATCTCATATGAAGAATCAACACCATCCTCAATAGCCTCAATCAACTCTACGCATAGTCTAATTTTATTATATCCATTTCCTCCATTTTTCCATCCCCTCCTACTTCCATAATACGACAAATAAGAAGGTATTTGTAATCTTATATACTAGCAATGTTTTGAGTATGAAAAAAGCACCTCAATGGGCGCCAGATTATTTTAATAATTTTCAGACATGTAATAATTCATGTAACTATCTACATCCCATAAAAAACTGAATGCTTTTCTTTGCGTTAACTGCCCAGCTGTTTTTGTGTATGCATCAGCTACTGCCGGTCTGTAGTATCTGGAGAATAATTCATGATTTTTATAAGCCTTTTCTATTCTTAGCAAATCATTGTTTTTGTATTCTACTCTTAACTCATTCCGGAGTTCCCGTGCTAAAGCAACAGTAGCCCTTTTATCTTCCTCGTACAACTTCATTAGTTTGTTTGCTCTTTCCATAAAATATATCATTTTTTGAATAACTAATTCATTTGGAATTTCATGAATTCCATCAAATAATGGCTTACTCATCATTATCACTCCTACTTCCATAATACGACATTCAAGTAATAAAAACCTTCTTTTATAGGAGGATTTTACTGTTTACTGTCGAAATATATAATAAGGGGGAGAATTTTATGAATATGCAATATGTAAGTTCATCAAATTTGGTAGCTGTAGGTTATGATTCATCTTCACAAACACTTAGAATCCAATTTCATAATGGAACATACGATTACTATAATGTTCCCGCGCGTATCTACCATGGTTTAATGAATGCTAGTTCTAAAGGCAGTTACCATGCACAATACATTAAAGACGCCTACCGATATAGACGCCTTTAATCCTGATTGATGAGTATAATTGCCGGTCCGGTGAATTCCTTGGTCTCGTGACCGGTAGTTATACTTATCTTTTCATATGGTTCTATTTCAATGTGAGTAATTCCTTCTCTGGCTTTTAATTCATTTGTTAAATCTTTGGTAGATAACATATTGAATCACCTCTTTTTTATTTAGTATCCGCAAATACTGAATACTTATTCGGATAAACCACCCACCACCGAATTATATAGTGCGTGAATGGTTCCGAAGGAAGGAAAAGTTTATGAGTAGGTAGCACGGTACTGAACCGCGCCGACCTCCCTCCTATTTTACGCATATGATTTTTCTCGTTTCAAGTCCTGCAATTCGTGGCACTTTTGGCATATTTGGCACAGCACATCATTTTTCATATCTCTTATTTTATTTCTATTAATCCCTAAATGATCAGATATTGACCGATAAGACATACCTTCCATCATGCAATCTAATATGATTAAGTGCTTATCATTCGTTAGATAATCTGCCATCTGTTCAACTGTCCTGACCTTTTCTTCATATTCTTTCAATCTATTAAGTAATCTCTTTTCCCTAGCATCCATAGCATCCATTTCTGCATGACTCTTTAAATTAGTGTTAGGTTTAGGTAAGTAGCTTCTACACCATATTGAGCGATTCCGACAGAGCGATAACTATCGCTAGTTCCGTAAAGAATATTTATTAATCTAGATACTTCTCTTTTCCTCCAATGGTATTCGTAAATAAGGCCCTCGATCTCCTTTTTATTCATTCCATCCTGCCCCCTCATCCCATAATAATTGTGCATATTTACTGCGTTTAATCGGCTTCTGTGGCTGCTTGATTCCTTTTCTCTTTCTCCATTCGCTAAATCCAAACTTGATTCTATATTTAAACTCCCTTTTGCTCATGCGATCCCTCCTAAAATAGAAAAGGACACCAAACAACGCTATTGCGTCATTCAGTGTCCTCCATTGAGATGGTTGGACATTTCAATTCATGTTAATCTTTCTTTATTCGCTCAAATGCTTGTATCATCTTATTTTGTTGTTCTATAATGTTTGGAAACATATCCATATGCGAATGGTTAGATAGTTCCTTCATTTTTTTACCCAATTCCTTCATTTGTTTTCTAGCCTCTGGAGAACCAATAAATTTATTTAATTCTTTCTCCTTAAGATGAACCGCCCTCGCCTCATAATCAGTTGCTGTTCCGTTGTCCACTTTGTCTCTCAACATTGATAATTCAGTAATAGTAATTTTACCTTCAGACAACCTTTTATTATACAGCTTTCTCTCATTTCGTTTTCTTAATGGTTCATTAATATACTTTTGGAAAAGTAATATTGACTTTTTGACAACACCTTTGACAATTCCTTTTATTAAGTAACTTAAAAGGTTAACTAATAGCCCGCCGATTACCGCAATTATTATCATGTCAAAGATACTTATATGAAAACTTTTTTCAAGATAACTCAAAACTCTTCCCCCTCCTCCTCTTCCTTCTGTGTTCAGTGTCCTCCAGATGGCTGGTAGAACTAATTAATTTTATATTCTTCTATAGTAAAACTTATTATTTGTCTCTCTTCATGCATTTGTCGACTGTTTTTCTCTTTTTTTATTGTTATTTTATTAACCTTCATAGTATATTTTGCAGTATATGAATTACCAGCTATGTCTTTATAGTCTATAGTAAATACCAACATAGGAGCCATTAAGTTTGGTGTTTTTTCTATATAGGATAAATAAATATATAGATTTTGAAAAACAACAAATGACTTTGGTATTTTCACACTTAAATTATCTCCTTTATTTGTAAGATATAAAATTTCTTGTTCAGAAAAAAGTTCTATTGGATGATCCTCGTATAAACCACTTATTTTATTTTGCGCGTTAATTAAAAATCCCTTTTTATTATATTCATCGATAAATTTTATGTCTAATATGTCGAAACTTTTCAATTTGGTATTTTGAATTACTTTTATTAGTTCATCATATTTGATTACTTCGCTTTTTATTTTAATATCTTTCGCAATTCCATTTGATAAATTTAAAAGAGGAATCTCAACATCTTCATATCTTAAGTTAAAATTTCCTGATTTAGTCTCATTCCAATTATTATAAATGAAATTTACATTATCAAAATTCACTTTTCTAGCATATGTCATAGCTTTGGGTACTATTAATGGTTCTAACGATTTATTAAAATGCTCTTCCTGTCTTTGAAGAGATTTTTTAGCAATGTCAGCAGATAATAATGCAGCTATAGCAGCACCAACTGTTCCAGTCATACCAAATAAAGATATTAAAAAATAGCCTTGATCAAATATATTCAAAACTCTTCCCCCTCTTCCCTCCTCATCCGTTTAACTTTCCCTTCATGTGTAACGATTCTGTATTCCCCAAACGGTGGGAGTTCTCTAATTTTCGCTTTCCCATCACAGATCACAACTACACAACTGGATGGTATTTCCATCATATCAAATTCTAGTCTATTTGTACTACTTAAATCTATATCCTGCCACCCCATAGCAAGACCCCTCCCATATATGATATTATCTAATTATCAGACTAGATTAGCTGGGAGGAACCCTAGCTTTTTTTATGTTTATCATTAAATGAACAATGGAATGTAAATGAAAATTCCTAGTGCAATAATAACGGTTAGCAAAAAGATACTTTTCCACCTTTTTCTTTTCCAAAATAAAAGCGAAACAATGATACCTTGTAAAAATATCAACGAAGCCCCCAATATAACCATCCATACAGACCCAACAAAAGAGCCAATCACATTTACAATGATGCCAACAGGCATTAATGCAATTAAACCTATATAAGCAGGACTTCTTTTAATCTTTTGTACTATTTGCCTTTTTTTCGTCTCAGGAAAATTATCGTATTCAACTAAAGAAAGCCAACCGATAATGACTACTATCGCACCTGTTACAGTAACTGTTCCCATGAAAAAACCTCCTTTAATCATAACTTTTCCAAGTACAATTCAGTTCAAACATAGGAAAATTACTTTTTCACACCATTTCATCAATCGTCATTTGATTTCTTTCAAATTCTGCTGCAGCTAACTCTCTTTGATGCTTCTTATAACAAACTGGGCCAAATCCACGTTCTAAGCTTATCTCATCTGCAATTTCTCGCCCGCAACGTTTACAATTCCCTGTATCAGACCAAATTTCGTTATCCATTAGATCACTCCTTGCTTTTTAAACGTATTGTGTACTTAATAGACTACAAATTAATTATTTGTTATTATTTCTCTAACAGTTTGTACTTTAAAAATTGACTTGAATTGCTTACGGCCGAAAGGAAATAGGTGTTTATGAAATACTTAACATTTTTTATTTATCAGCTCATTTTATTTAGCGCAGCTATAGCTATTGACTTTTTCTCCCGTATATACATTGACAAGACGTTTAATTTCGCTAATTTCTGTGTAATAGGATTAAATATTCTTATAGTTTTATTAATTGTCAACTTGTTTAATAGATTCAGTGATATTCGCCTTTTAAATAAGATCGTACTTACTATGTTAGCCTTTGTATCTGCAGCCATTTTTATTGGAATTACAATTGGTGAAATAATATTTTAAAAACCTCATATTTCCTTTACAATTTTTGGCTACTGCTCATCACCGAGAATCACTCTCATAAATCCATAAACAAACAATCCTTGCTATTAAAGGTAGTCCGTAAATCATAAGTCTTCCTCTTTTACAAATACTCCGTTAACCATCTTTCCATTACGATTAGCGATCTTTTCGTATGCTTCTTCCAAGCAGTCCTGTAAATCCATGTCGTTTTGTTGAGCTAAAATAATCAGCGCAACTACAACATCACCGATTCCGTCGCGAAGTGCGTTTTCATCACTTCTAGCGAGTGCTGCCGCAACTTCTCCGACTTCCTCTGTAACTTTTAAAAACTGTTTACTAGAATCTGCCTTATCCAAACCTTTACTTTTTGACCATTCTTCTACCTTCGTAACTAATTCATTCATTCTGCATCCTCACTTCCTTTGAATATTTTCATCCTTCATAGTGAAAACTAAAGAAAAATCCGGAGGTAAATAACTTTGTATAATCAACTTGAAAACCTATCTAACGAAATCGAACGATTAAGAGAAAAAATAAATGATCTTGTCGAAGCAAAAGGGCCGACCCACTCACAAGTGATTGAAATGAATCAAAAATTAGATGTTGTATTGAATGAATATGATCGCCTGAAAAAATCAAAATCTTAACTCAGCAAGGTGATCATAATTCCACAAACCTCCCTCTTTCCCACTTCACAAGCGTTAACTTATGCGGATATTTCTTATGAAAAAGCTTTTCCTTAATTTTAAATACCTGCGTCTGAACCCCTTTGACGTCAACCACTTCGATCGAGCCATCACAATGATGTATTTCGAAATCTCCTATGTAATCGATGGCTCGATGTGTTTTACCATCTTTCTCAAATCCGTCTAGCAATCTATACCTAGGTTGCACTCTAAAAAATAGAATTCCGCCCGCTCTTTCGCGTAATTTCAATTCTGAATAGTAACGCCCCTCATCAACTGAGTGGAACGTTAATCCATCTATTTGGACGTGTCTATTGTTATATTTGGTTCTCCTTCTCCCCATTTTCCGATATTGTCTAGCTGTCATTCGTTTCTGCATAGTTCCTCCCTGTCAAATTCCCTTGCTACTCTGCATTTCTCGTTAATGTAGACGTGCTCTAACATAAACACCGTACATTCCTCAAATGAACGCCCGTCCCTTGTCTTGTTTAAGCCAAGTTTGTACAGTTCATTGATTAAAAAGGTCTTACGGTGTGTTTCTTCTCTGATTTGCTGTTTTTCTGCTAAATCTAGCATTCTAGCACATCGTTTTCTTTAAACTCTATTTCTACTTTATAACCTTCGTACAGTCCATTCACTTCTGAACTCGCTATATTTTTGTGCTCTGGAAGTATAACCTCGCTAGGTTGGTTGGCAGAGGTAAGGAGTATAGGTGGTGGTTGTAAACATGGAAAAGCATTATTTATAAAGTTTTAGGTATGTATAATGGCATGGCAAGTAAATCGTATGCATTAAGTAACCGTATTATGGCTGCTACTAGTAAAAGGTTACTCTTTTGCAATAAGAAACATGTTGCATCGTTTAATTATGAAAAAATCTCTGATATTGAATTGAAGAAGATATTAGGTGGACGTGAGTTAACGTTTCGTTACAATAAAAACAAGATTACATTAACTAATATCAGCGGAAAAAGCGATGTTGAAAAGTTATTCAAATTTGTGACTGATCCGAAATTAGATTATATGGAATTTAACAGTCTCTTCAAAGAAACAGAAGTTCCAATTAATGATGATGTAAAACAAATCAAAGAAACAAAGTGTACTTGTTCTGCGTGTGGTAAAGTTTGGTTTTATGGAAAAAGAGGAAGCAATACATAACTTTGGGGAAAAAATAGAAAATTTTGGAAACTCTATGAGTAATACAGGGAAAGATATGATGTGTTGTGGTGGGTGTTTACCGGCAATCTTTATAACAAGCAAACAGGAAAAAGAAGTTAGGGATTTAAATAAATGTCCTAATTACGGTTCAAAAGCCGTTAAAAAAGAAGTAGTTGTTCATGATGTTGAGTAAGTTGTTAATATTATTAGTTAAATTTTATCAAAAATTTCTTTCTCCAATTAAACCGAAAAGAATCAGGTGTCGTTTTCATCCAACTTGTTCTCAATATGCAATAATTTCTATTAATAAGTATGGTCCAGTCAAAGGGATGCAAGACTATTAACAGGTTAAAACGGTGCAACCCATATAACACAGATAGTTGTATTGATTATCCTTAATTTAAAAATTTATACAGTAAAAAAGTGTGTAAGATTAATTAACATATTGCCCCACTATAAAGTAATTTATAGATGCAAACCGGATGAATTCATGGAAACCCTAAGTCCTTGGATAAGGCGACCATGAGCCAAGTCAAGCGAAGTCCTTCATTGTAGCTTGAAAGGTGCAACGCATAGGTAGTGAGGACGGACATCCAATAAACTACCCACGAGCGTCCGGCATCCCAAGTGGATGATGAGATATGCTGAACTTTATGGAAACATAAAGAAGCCGTCTGTCGATTACAAGGAATCAAAAGTTTACAATACAGAAGAAGCTTATAAGCTTTTACAATGCTTGGAATCCGAAACAGAGGTACCGCATTGGCAGATTATAGTCAAATTAGCTGTTACAACCGGAATGCGACGTTCTGAATTGTTTGGATTAGAATTTAAACATATTGATCTCGACAACAAAATAATACACTTTAGACAAGCGTTAACCTACTCAAAAGAAGAAGGATACAAAGTACATGAGATTAAAAAAGGAAGTCGAAGCGCTAAGCAAAGAGATATCATATTATCCGACGCTTTAATAGAACCGATAAAAAAACTCAAGCTGCAACGAAAAAAAGAAAGATTTGCAAAAAAAGAAGAAGAACTTTGGGGAAACGGGAAATATAATTTTATTTTATGTAATGAGGACGGAAAACCGTTTAATCCTTCATCAATGAAAAATTGGTGGAAACGATTTATAAAACGTCATAATTTAAAGTATATTAATATCCATGCTTTAAGACATACATCTGCCACTTTACTAATAAATGAAGGTGTACATCCGAAAATTATTAGCGAACGTTTAGGGCACGCTGATATAAAAACGACTATGAATGTTTACGGTCACGCATTAAGACAGGCAGGTGAAATTGCTTCTTCAAAATTAGATGATGTACTTTTTCGCAACAATGAAATACAGTAAAAAACATCAAAAAATAGAGGTTTGCCGTCAAAATGTCGGCATTTTAAATAAAATAAAAATATAGCGATTGCCGACAAAGTGCCGATAATCGCTATACATCAATGGTTTAACGCTAAGCTTCCAACAGGATTTGAACCTGCGACCCCTTCCTTACCATGGAAGTGCTCTACCTGCTGAGCTATGGAAGCATAAAATGGCTCCACAGGTAGGGTTCGAACCTACGACCGATCGGTTAACAGCCGATTGCTCTACCACTGAGCTACTGTGGAATATGATTCATATAAAAGTTAAATGAAGTTTTTGAAAATCAATTAATGGCTACCCGTGCTGTTGAACCCTTTTTTGGGCCTTCCCACGTTCGTAAAATGAACCTTATTTTACGCCTGCCTAGTCGCCACTAATCTAGTGCAGCAAATAGCTAACCTATCATTTAAAGATCTATAATCAATATAACGTATTCTATTTAAATTCGCAACAAAAGCCAACTTACAAAATTAATATAAAAAAATAAACATCCACGAGCTTAAAACTCATAGACATTTATTGATGGAGCCTAGCGGGATCGAACCGCTGACCTCCTGCGTGCAAGGCAGGCGCTCTCCCAGCTGAGCTAAGGCCCCGAAATATGTAAATGTTAGATGGTGGGCCTGAGTGGACTCGAACCACCGACCTCACGCTTATCAGGCGTGCGCTCTAACCAGCTGAGCTACAGGCCCATCTAAAATAGTACTCATAATTCTATCAAAATTTCAGTTAAAATAATAATAATCACTTTGTGACAACATTCACTATAATATCATTGCTTTCTCTATGTGTCAACAAAAAACATTCTTTTTTTAATTTAAATAAAACCTACCAAAAACAGCCAGCAGATAAACAAAGTCAAGCTATTGCCTCTTTTCTCGTGCAAAACCCAGGAGGTAAGTAGCAACTGGTGTGTGTTAGAGGATAAAGGGATATATTAGCGAAAAATATGTTCATCGAGTGGAAAAGGTTTTCCAGATACTTCTCTCCCACCATACATTTTTCTTAGTCTAATTTACAGTGTTTGAAAAATGAATAAATACAATTCGTTTTTCATTGTGTATTCAAATAAAAAATGCCTTTTAAAAAGACATTTAGGTTTTTAAACTAATTAAATTTAACATAATTTTAAAGATCGTATT